>NZ_BCBJ01000068.1:0-155731 GCF_001320605.1 Pseudomonas sp. NBRC 111133
CGCTAAAATAAGGCTCGTGTCTTCTGATACCTCGATCTTATGAGGCAGCTGAGCAGGTTGCGTGCCTAAAAGCTGTATCATGGAGTTTATGTCGTTCGGTGCATCTGCAGTTTCAGTAAGAGCGAGCGCAATTTTCGAGGTATCTTCTTGAACTTCGTCAATTCGCAAAGTGTGGCTGTACTCTGTCGTGCGGAGTCCTTGAATGTCGAAAATTCTTGCGGTGATTGAGTCTTTGATTAAGACTGTAGGCAAGTTGAAAGCTTGACGTACCCCAAGCTCATATAATACGTTGGGGTTTCGTCCGCTTAAGTCGCATATAACTATGTCACTTTCGATAATCTTTTTGAGGATATCAATGATGATGTAGTTGCTTGCTGCCACAAAGTCAGCTCGTTGAGCTGTGTACCCAGCGATGGCGCATGCTGGCTTGATAAGATATTCGTACACCCTTCTGAAATGTCCAGCGTCGTATCCGTCCATGTCAGCTATGGGCATCATGACGAAGCAGGTTTTTTCGGGCGTCTCACGCTCTCCTTTGGTTACTGATTTCTGTATACCAAGCGCGTTTGAGTTCTTATCTTTTGCGGTCATCCAGACCTTCCTGTAATTCGAAAGTGAAGATTTGAGGAGGTAAATATTGAGGTGGTTGGATGTGTCCGCGTAACGCTATCATTTTCGTATTTGCGTAACACCGTTGGCCATTTTATAGGTGACCCGGGATCCAAGCCTGCCTATATTGATATCAAATAGCCATGGTGCCTTGTCAACAGAAATCTTACTGAATCCGATTCCAATAGGTACGAAATTGGTACGGTCATGGAGTCAAAGGGTTTGAAGCAAGGCAATACGGGCGCTACAGGAAAATAGCCTCAATCCATCATTGTCGCGTTTCATGTGTGGACTCTGTCAGCGGCGCGTGTAAAGCCCTGGCTGCGGGTTCGGTTACGCCCGCAGGCGCTCTACCCCGGCTGAGATCGCCTCAGCGTGGATATCGAGGGTCTTTAAGGCGGCCATGACGTTTTCATGTATTTGAACCGAGCCGCGATGACTAACCCACAGCGAGAGCTCCTCCAGAGCTGCTCTGATGGCGACCTGGTTCAAATGCAGCAGCTCAAGGGTGTCAGCAGTGGTTGAGGCTTGGTCATCCATGCGTGTGCTCCAGGGGTGATAATTCTTAGGGCAAAATTAGGGCAAATCCTAGGGCGTCTTAGGCCTATGCAGGCCATCCGGCAATCCAGAATAGCCGTTTATGCTGGCCTCTTGCGGCCTATTGAGATCATCGGGCGGGTTCAAATCTCTATCCCGCTTGTTAGGCTCAATACAGCCGCGGTTTGGCTATCGTGGAGGGTCGTAGCGCTGAAAAGGCGAGCCGTATAGCTCAGTAAAAATCCGGTTGGCTCGCCCAGCCCTCGATCGCTCTATCATTCGATCAGGTGATAGTCGCCTCTGGTTCTGGGATCAGGTGTAGCGCCTCGGCAGTCGTCAGAACGCAGGGGAGGGTGCCCGGGGAAGAAAATGAGCCCTTCCGCTTCAAGCGCAAAAGCGAGCGCCTGCATTGTGACGCGCCGCAGCTCATCTCCGAGCTCGACCGTGCGGATCGCATCTGGTGAAACACCCGAACGAAATGCGAGTGCTTCTACACTCCACTTAAGGGCTAGGCGTGAAGGCTCGCAATGCTCTGAACGGAAACCTAAGGGAAGGTCCGCGAAAAATTCTTCCATCTCCCTCGGGATCTCTTCGTCTTTGCTCGGTATCGGGAAAGTAATGATGTCGGCCGTCATGGTCAGTACTCGCTATCTGTATGTATATACAGTATAGCAGGGAAGGCATCCTGAGCAATGGATACGGTTTAAGGCCGGTTTGAGGGATGGGCGGGAGGCTATTTTAAAATCTATATTACCATTCGCTAGGTAACCCCAAGGCGATCCTGATCTTCACCGCCTTCCTGCCGCAGTTCGTCTCGGTCGGTAGCGCCACCCCGGTGAGCGAGCAGTTCCTGTGGCTGGGTGTGTTGTTTCTGCTGCTGGAATGGGCGGCCATTGCCATTTACTCAGGCCTGGGCGCCTACATGCAGCGTTGGTTCAGCCAGCCTGGCCCGCGCCGCCTGTTCAACCGGGTTAGCGCCTCCCTGCTGGGCTGCGCCGGCCTCGGCTTGCTGGCGGCACGCCGCTAGAACTGCCAGCGCACGCCCAGGTTCACGCCGCTGGCTTCCTGCTGGCGGCTGTCCAGGTTGGCGGTGTATTGCACGCCGCCATGCAGGCCGACTGACGACAAGTCGGTCAGACGCTGCATCGTCACCGGCAAGTACGCTGTTGACACGTAGCAGACCGTTATCGCCCTCGTAATTGCCGTTTATAGTCAGTCGGCCCTGGGCGTCATTGCCCGTGCTGAGGTCTATCATCCCGGCATTCAGCACTGAAGCGCTTTGGCCATTGCCCTTCGCGGTGATCGTGCCTTGACGGGACAGCAGTGCGCTGCTGTCATCGATGATCAGGGCACCTGTGCCGGTGCCGTCGTCGCCGAGGGTCAATGTGTCGTCGAGCGTGAGACGGCTGTCATCGAACAGGCCTATGGCCTCCCAGTTCACGTACTGCGCGCCACCGTCTATTTGGCTTTTTTCGAACACCAGGCTATCGCTGCCGGGGCCCCCATCCAGGTCAGTGACCAATGTCTTCGAGTCGAGACCGATGATATTTCCTTGGCCGTCACCTGGCCCCATTCTTACCGGGCCGCCGATGCGCCCGCCCGACCAGGTAAAAATGTCGTTATCGTTGCCGGCACGTATCTCACCTTTGAGCGTGCCACCACTGAGGGTGATATTGTCTAGGCCGCTACTGGTGCTGATATCACCGCCGATGGTGCCGCCGGTCATGGTGATCGTGTCATTGCCAAGCCCACTGACGACGTTGCCGACAACGAGGGTTTCAATCCCGAGACTTTGGGAAATATTGAGAATGTTGTCAGCAAGCTTGAGATCTATCCGGCCAATGCTGCCGCCCTGGAAGTCGGCGATGTCACCATCTTCAAACGCGTCCGTAATAGTCCCACCGGTCATGGTGAACGTGTCTTGGCCATTGCCTTGCTGCAATGTCAGAACTGTGCCGCCGCCGATGGTGAACGTGTCGGCCGCATTCGTCTGCACGAGGGCACCCAGATTGTCACCGGATGAAACGGTCAGGGATTCAGCGTGAGCCAGCAAAGGCAGGGTAAGTAGGGGGAATGCGGCAGGCAGCAGCAGGCGAGGGCAGCGCATAGGCAGGTTTCCGTGTCCATTGAAGGGTCCACTACCTAAAGCGTCGCTTCGGCCCTGCCTGTGTTGTATGTATTGTAAGGTGACGGAACAACTGGCAAAAATGTCAGGTGGCCCGCTGCCATCAATCGCGGTAGAAGGTTTGCACCAGGTGGTAGCCGAACTTGCTCTTGATCGGCCCGTGCACCACGCGCAGCGGCTTTTTGAAGATTACCTGGTCGATGGCACCGACCATCTGGCCCGGACGGATTTCGCCCAAGTCACCACCGCGTTTGCCTGACGGGCAAATGGAGAACTTTTTGGCCAGTACGTCGAAAGCCTCGCCGTTGGCGATGCGCTGCTTGAGCTTTTCGGCTTCGTCAGCGGTCTTGACCAGGATGTGGCGGGCTTGGGCTTTCATGGGGTACCTGTGCTTCGGGGAAAAAGGGCGGCATTATGCCTGCTCGCGCAACTCCACGCGATCTCGAAACTGCTCCAGCGCTTGCGGGTTGGCAAGCGCGTCGGTGTTCTTCACCGGTAAGCCATGCACCACATTGCGAACCGCCAACTCCACAAGCTTGCCGCTGATGGTATGTGGTATGTCACTGACCTGGGCAATCACCGCCGGCACATGGCGGGGGGTGGTGAATTGGCGTATCACCTGGCGAATGCGCTGGCGCAGGGCCTCATTGAGCTGCAGGCCGTCTTGCAGGCGTACGAACAGCACCACACGCACATCGCCTTTCCAGTCCTGGCCGATGGCCACGCTTTCCAGCACCTGCTCGACTTTCTCCACCTGGCGGTAGATCTCCGCCGTGCCAATGCGCACGCCGCCCGGGTTGAGCACGGCATCCGAGCGGCCGTGAATCACCAGGCCGCCATGAGTGCGCTGTTCGGCATAGTCGCCTTGGGCCCAAACCCCCGGGTACTGGCTGAAATAGGCGTCGTAATAGCGGCTGCCGTCCGGGTCGTGCCAAAACCCCAACGGCATGCAGGGAAAGTTGCGGGTACACACCAGCTCGCCTTTTTCGTCCAGCACCGGCTGGCCGTGCTCATTCCACACTTCCACCGCCATGCCCAGGCCCATGCACTGGATTTCACCACGGCGCACTGGCAGGGTCGGGTTGCCCAGCACGAAGCACGAGACAATGTCGGTACCGCCCGACATGGACGCCAGGCACAGGTCAGCCTTGATCTTGCTGTACACGTAGTCATAGCTGTGGGGTGACAGCGGCGAACCGGTGGACAGCAGCAACCGCAGGCTGGCCAGGTTGTGGCTGGCTGCAGGCTCAAGGCCCGCCTGCTCCAGCGCTGCCAGGTACTTGGCGCTGGTCCCGAAGGCGTGGATGCCCTCGGCGTCGATCAAGTCCAGCAGCCGTTCGGGTCCGGGGTGGAACGGCGAGCCGTCGTACAGCACCAGCGTGGCGCCTATGGCCAGGCCGCTGGCCAGCCAGTTCCACATCATCCAACCGCAGGTGGTGTAGTAGAACAACACGTCATCGGCTTTCAGGTCGTTGTGCAGGCCGTGTTCCTTGAGGTGCTGCAGCAACACGCCACCGGCGCGGTGGACGATACACTTGGGCACGCCGGTGGTGCCGCTGGAGTAGAGAATGCACAGCGGGTGGTCAAACGGCAGCGGGGTGAAACGCGGCTCGCCACCGGGTTGGTAGACGTCATCCCACAGGCTCACCCGGGCCGCGTGGAACTCGTCGGGGCGAGTGCCGCTACGGGTATGAGGTACTACGATCAGCTGCTCCAGGCCTGGCAACTGCTCGCACACATGGTTGACCTTGGCCACCTGATCGATGTCTTTTCCAGCGTATTGATAGCCGGCACAGACGATCAGCAGTTTGGGCGTAATCTGGCCGAAACGGTCGATGATGCCATTCACGCCGAACTCGGGCGAAGAGGTCGACCAGATCGCGCCGAGGCTGGTGCAGGCAAGCATGGCCACCAGTGTTTGCCAGGTATTGGGCATCACGGCAGCCACACGGTCGCCTGCGACGATGCCTGCGGCCTTGAACGCCGCTTGCAACCCCGCTACATGGGCGGCCAGCTGGGCGTGGGTGAGCGCCTGGCGGTGGCCATCCTCGCGTATGGAAACAACGGCCGGGCGGTCGTCGCGACGGCGCAGCAGGTGTTCGGCGAAGTTCAGGGTGGCGTTGGCGAACCACTGCGCTTCGGGCATTTGTGGCCCTTCACTCAGCATTTGGCTCGCCGGGGTGTGCCAGCGCACGTGGAAATAGTCGGCAAGGGTCTGCCAGAAGGCGGGCCGCTGTTCGATGCTCCAGCGGTGCAGCGCCTGGTAGTCGGTGAGTTGCAGGTTGTAGCGCAGGTTGACCCGTCGGCGGAAGGCATCCATCCGGCTGGCCTTGACCTGCGCCGTGGAGGGGCGCCAGAGCACATCGTTCATGCGTTTCCTCCCGTTACTGCCAACCGCGGGCTTGTCATCTGTGGGGCAGATGAAGGAAGTCCCCTGTAGGAGCGGGTTTACCCGCGAAGAAGCCGGCGCGGTGCATGGCACCGGCGTTGCCGGTGTTCGCGGCTGAAGCCGCTCCTACAGTGACCGCGCAGGCTGTTTATTCTACTTTAGCCTTCTGCACGTCCTGCGATGCCGACCACACGCGGTAGCGCACTTCGACATCCTTGGGCACATACAGCACTACCGGCAGCTTGCTGTTGTAACGCAGCAGGAAGCCGTCACCGACCACCGGCACGAAGGCCTCAGTCTTCTTGCCATCCGGGCAGGCCATCAGCGTGCTGGCCGGGCCGCTGACCTTGTCCAGGCGGTAGTAATTGTAGCCCCAGCCTTCCAGGGTGCGTTCTTCCAGGTTGCCGCCCAGGCGTTGGCGATTGCAGTCCACCTGCAGCGTCTTGCCAGCGAGGATTTCCAGTTTATAGGCCGACTCATCAGCCTGTGCCGGCAGGTGAATCACCTGCCGGGTGAAGCCTTTTTCTGCCTCGGGGTAGGGGGCGACGTCCTTCAGGCTGGCTGCCATCACAGGGGCTGCGGCAGCCAGGGTCAGGGCCAGAATCGCGGGCATCGGGGTAGGGCGCATAAGGCCTCCTTGCAAATAATCGAATACGAGACCACTGCCAGGCCCAGGCCGCCCGTCATTGGGCCAACCAGCCACCATCGACGTTCCAGGCGGCGCCGCGAACCTGGCTTGCGGCCTCGCTGCACAAGAATAGTACCAGCTCACCCAGGTGTTCGGGGGTGACGAACGCCAGCGATGGTTGCTTCTCGGCCAGCAGATCATGCTGTGCCTGCAGCGGGTCGCCACCGTTGGCAGCACGGTCGTCGATCTGCTTCTGCACCAGCGGGGTCAGCACCCAGCCTGGGCAGATGGCATTGCAGGTGACATTGCTGGTGGCCGTTTCCAGCCCGACCACCTTGGTCAGGCCGACCACACCATGTTTGGCCGCCACATAGGCTGCCTTGCCAGTCGAACCGACCAGGCCATGTACCGACGCGATGTTGATGATGCGCCCCCAGTTGCGCGCGCGCATGCCCGGCAGCGCCAGCCGCGTGCCATGGAATACGGCCGACAGGTTGAGGGCGATGATCTTGTCCCAACTTTCCTGCGGGAACTGCTCCACCGGTGCTACATGCTGGATGCCGGCATTGTTGACCAGAATATCGACACCACCGAATTCGCGTTCGGCCAGTGCGAACAACGCTTCAATCTGGGCCACGTCCGACAGGTCGGCCGGGTGGTGAACCGCTTTCACCCCGTGCCGGGTGATCTCGGCCAGCGCCGCTGCCGGGTCGCCAAAGCCGTTGAGCACGATATTGGCGCCCGCGCGGGCCAGCACCTGGGAGATGCCCAGGCCGATGCCGCTGGTAGAACCGGTGACGAGTGCAGTCTTGCCTTTGAGGGTCATGCATAGCTCCTTAGACGATGCCGGTGGCGTAGAAGGTGGCGATGACCACGAACACCGCCAGGGTCTTGATCAGGGTAATACCGAAAATGTCCTTGTAGGTCTCGCGGTGGGTCAGGCCGGTCACCGCCAGCAAGGTGATCACCGCGCCGTTGTGTGGCAGGGTGTCCATGCCACCGCTGGCCATGGCGGCCACCCGGTGCAGTACTTCGAGCGGGATGTTGGCGGCATGGGCGGCGGCGATGAACGTGTCGCCCATGGCCGCCAGGGCGATGCTCATTCCGCCCGAAGCGGAGCCTGTGATGCCGGCCAGCAAGGTCACGGTGATGGCTTCGTTGACCAGCGGGTTGGGGATGCCACGCAGGGCATCGGCCAGCACCAGAAAGCCTGGCAGCGAGGCGATCACTGCACCAAAGCCATATTCGGAAGCGGTGTTCATGGCCGCCAGCAAAGCACCCCCCACCGCGCTTTTGGTGCCTTCTGCCAGGCGCGTGCGGATGGCGCCAAAGGCACACACCAGCACCATCAGGATGCCCACCAGCAATGCTGCCTGCACTGCCCAGATGGCCGTGAGTTTGGCCACGTCGCTTTGCACTGGCGCGCTCATGCCGGGCAGTTGCAGGCTGTGGCTGGGGCCGTACCACTGGGGGATCCAGTGGGTGAACAACAGGTTCATTACCCCCACGAGTATCAGCGGGGACAGGGCCAGCCAGGGGTTGGGCAGGGCCAGGTCGGCAGCGGTTTCCGGTTCGTTGCGCAAGTCGGTGCCATAGCCTTCACCTGCACGCTGGGCTTTGTTGCGTTGGCGTTGCAAGTAGGCCATGCCGGTAAAGAACACGAACAACGTGCCGATCAGGCCCAGCCATGGCGCCGCCCAGGCGGTGGTGTTGAAGAAGGTGCTGGGGATGATGTTCTGAATTTGTGGGGTGCCCGGCAGGGCGTCCATGGTGAAAGAGAATGCACCCAACGCGATGGTGGCCGGGATCAGGCGCTTGGGGATGTTGCTCTGGCGGAACATTTCGGCGGCGAACGGGTACACCGCGAACACCACCACGAACAGCGAGACACCGCCGTAAGTGAGCAGGGCGCAGACCAGCACGATGACCAGCATCGCTTGACGGGTGCCGAGCAGGCGGATGGCGGCGGCAACGATCGACCGGGAGAAGCCGGACAGTTCGATCAACTTGCCAAACACAGCGCCCAGCAGGAACACCGGGAAGTAGAGTTTGATGAAGCCCACCATTTTCTCCATGAACACCCCGGTGAACGCGGGGGCCACGGCAGAGGGGTCGGTGAGCAGGACGGCGCCGAGGGCGGCGATGGGGGCAAAGAGGATTACGCTGTAACCGCGATAGGCAGCCAGCATCAGCAGGGCCAGAGCGGCGAGGGCGATGAGCACGGTCATCGGGGAGGGTCTCCTGGGTGAGTCTTGTTTTTATCGGTGTGCAGGAGATAGCGGGAATCGTGCCAAAATATAAGATATTGATTTATAAGTATTTTTTGTTTGTTTTGAAATATTTGTCTCTAATTCGAGATTTTTGTTTCGCGTTGCGTCCCGCCGAGGCACAAGGGCAAAGCCCTCGCGATAGTCTCAACATGGAAACTATAGTCTCTAATCAGAGACCAAGTGCAACCATCTTCTTGTACAGGGTCGACCGTCCTAGCCCCAATGCCTGAGCAGCCTGCGGCACATTGCCCTCGCATTCTGCGAGGGCCTCGCCAATCAACTTGCGCTCGAATGCCTCGCAGGCCTCCCGGTATGTCTGTCGCACCGGCCCGGCCGCTATCGGGCTCAACGGCCCCAATGCCGCACGCAAGTCCGCCACCCCCAACCGTGGCTGATCCGCCAGCAATGTCGCGCGCTCCAGCACATTGCGCAGCTCGCGAATGTTCCCCGGCCATGCATGCCGCGCCAGCAGTTGTTGCGCATCAGCCTCCAGCTCGTACTGGCTGCCCAGTTCACCCAGTATGGTCTCGCACAGCGCTGGCAAATCCTCCAGACGCTCCCGCAGCGGCGGCACGTCGATCGGCAGCACATTCAGCCGGTAATACAGGTCGGCGCGAAACGCCCCACGGGCCATGGCTGCCTGCAGGTCGATGGAGGTGGCGGCAATGATGCGCACGTCGCTGCGCAGCATCTGGTTCGAGCCAACCGGCTCGTATTCCTTTTCCTGCAGTACGCGCAGCAGCTTGCTCTGCAGGGCTAGCGGCATGTCGCCGATCTCGTCGAGGAACAGCGTGCCGCCTTCGGCCAACTGCAGCTTGCCACTGCGGCCCTTGCGGTCGGCGCCGGTAAACGCACCCGGCGCGGTGCCGAAAAATTCGGCTTCGAGCAGCGTTTCAGGGATCGCTGCACTGTTGATGCTGACGAAGGCTTTGTGCGCCCGCGCCGACGCCGCGTGGATGGCATGGGCCAGTAGCTCTTTGCCCGTACCGGTTTCGCCCAGCAACAACACCGGCGAATCGCTGCCCGCACCGCGCCGGGCGCGGCGCTTGGCTTCCAGGCTGGCAGCGCAGCTCCCCACGAACTGTGCGAAGCTGTACTTGGCTTGTCGGGCGCGCAGTTGCGAGCGGGTCGAGGCCAGCTCCTGCTGCATGCTGGCGTAGCGTTTAAGCAGTGGCGACAGGCTGCGCAGTTCGTCGAACAGTGCAAAGCCGATGGCACCGATCAGTGCGCCCTGGTCGTCGTGGATCGGCAGGCGCATCACCACCAGGGGCTCGTTCGAGGTGTCGAGCATGTCCAGCAGGATTGGCCGGCCATTGCTCACCACGTCGCGCATCAGGCTGCCTGGGATCACCGCCTCGCATGGCTGGCCGATGGCTCTGGCGGCATCGGCCAGGCCGAAGCGCCGGGCGTAGCGTTCGTTCATCCAGACGATACGTGCATTGCGGTCAACGATGACCGTGCCTTCGCTGGACTGCTCGATGATCTCGAACAGCGAGTGAATTGCCAGTTGCCGTACCTGGGGGTAGTTCTTGAGGCTGTCGTTGTGGTGCATGGGTAAACATCCTGAATCATTGTATAAGCAGGTCTGGCCTCTTCGCGGGCGCGCCCGCGAAGAGGCCAGACCTGCAAACTTATCCTCGGGGATCGAACGCCTCACGCAAGGCGTCCCCGATAAACACCAGCAACGACAAGATCACCGCCAGCGCGAAAAACGCGGTAAAGCCCAGCCACGGCGCCTCCAGGTGCTGTTTGCCCTGGGTCACCAGCTCTCCCAGCGAAGCACTCCCGGCCGGCATGCCGAACCCGAGAAAATCCAGCGCAGTCAGGGTGGTGATCGCCCCGGTCAGCATGAACGGCACATAGGTCAGGGTTGCGTTCATGGCATTGGGCAGGATGTGCCGCAGCATCACCTGGCTGTCCGGCAGGCCCAGCGCCCGGGCTGCCTTGACATACTCCAGGTTTCGTCCACGCAGAAACTCGGCCCGTACCACATCGACCAGCGTCAGCCAGGAGAACAGCGCCATGATCCCCAGCAACCACCAGAAATCCGGTTCGACAAAGCCGCTGAGGATGATCAGCAGGTACAGCACCGGCAAGCCTGACCACACCTCCAGCAGGCGCTGGCCGAGCAGGTCGACCCAACCGCCGTGGTAGCCCTGCAACGCGCCGGCTATCACGCCAATGAGCACGCTGACGACGGTCAGGGCAAACGCGAACAGCAGCGATACCCGCGTGCCGTACAGTACCCGCGCCAGCACATCGCGCCCTTGGTCGTCGGTGCCCAGCCAGTTGCTTGCACTTGGCGGGCTGGGGGTGGGGACTTGCAGGTCGTAGTTGGGGGTGTCGGCGCTGAACGGGATGGGCGCGAACAGCATCCAGCCGCCTTGTTCCGCGATCAGTTGGCGCACATACGCACTGCGGTAATCGGGCTGGAACGGCAACTGGCCACCAAACTGCTGCTCGGTGTAGCGCTTGAGTGCCGGCATGTACAGCTCGCCCTTGTAGCCCAGCAGCAGTGGTTTGTCGTTGGCCACCAGCTCTGCGCACATGCTCAACAGCATTAGGCCGGCGAACAGCCACAGCGAGACCCAGCCCAGGCGGTTGCGGCGAAAGCGTTGCAGGCGACGGCGCGAGACGGGGGAAAGCATCAGTGCGCCCTCGTATCGAAGTCGATGCGAGGGTCGAGCAACGTGTACGACAGGTCCCCGATCAGGCGGATCAACAGGCCCGCCAGGGTGAAGATGAACAGCGTGCCGAACACGACCGGGTAATCCCGCGACACCGCTGCGTCATAGCTCATGCGGCCCAGGCCATCGAGCGAAAAGATCACTTCGATCAGCAAGGATCCAGCGAAGAACACCGTTATCAGTGCCTGCGGCAACCCCGCTACCACCAGCAGCATGGCATTGCGCAGTACATGGCCATACAGCACCCGGCGTTCACTCAGGCCTTTGGCCCGGGCGGTGACCACGTATTGGCGGGAAATCTCGTCGAGGAAGGCGTTTTTGGTCAGCAACGTGAGGGTCGCGAAACCGCCAATCACCAAGGCGCCGACGGGCAGCACCAGGTGCCAGAAGTAGTCGGCAACCTTGCCCAGCAGGCTGAGTTCATCGAAGTTATCCGAAACCAGGCCGCGCACCGGAAACCAGTTGAGCGAGGTACCACCGGCGAACAGCACGATCAGCAGCAGGGCGAACAGGAACGAGGGCAGGGCATAGCCGACCACGATCAGCGCGCTGCTCCAGGCATCGAAGCGGCTGCCGTGGCGCACCGCCTTGCGAATGCCCAGCGGGATCGACACCAGGTAGGTGATCAGCGTGGCCCAGAAACCCAGCGACAGGGTCACCGGTAACTTGTCCAGGATCAGGTCCGTGACCGTGGTGCCGCGGAAGAAACTGTTGCCGAAGTCCAGCCGGGCATACTGGCCCAGCATCAGCCACAGGCGCTCGGGGGCGGACTTGTCGAAACCGTACTGGCGCTTGATCGCCTCGATCAGTTTCGGGTCCAGGCCTCGTGTGGCGCGGGAGTCACCGTGCACCACTTCGGCCCGTGCGCCGGGTGCGCCGCCGCCAAGCCCTTGCAGGCGCGCCACGGCCTGTTCTACCGGGCCACCCGGCGCAGCCTGGACGATGGCGAAGTTGACCAGCAGGATCGCCAGCAAGGTCGGGATGATCAACAACAGACGGCGCAGGATGTAGGTGGTCATGGCAAGGCCTTCTGGCGTTCAGCCATTTGCGCGTTGGTCAGCGGGGTGGGGCTTATCTCCCACCAGGTGTCCAGGCCTTCGTCATAGGCCGCCTGGACCTTGGGCAGGCCAAAGCGGTTCCACCAGGCGGTGGAGCTACCTGGCGGGTAGTAGTTGGGGATCCAGTAGTAGTTCCATTGCAGCACTCGGTCCAGGGCGCGTGCGTGCTGCAGCATGTCGGCCTGGGTGTCGGCACGCACCAGGCCATCGATCAGGCGGTCCACGGCCGGGTCTTGCAGCACCATCAGGTTGTTCGAGCCGGGGTCGTGGGCGGCTGCCGAACCAAAGTAGTTGTACAACTCGGCACCCGGCGACAGGGTAACCGGGTAGCCGGTGACGATCATGTCGTAGTCACGCGCCATCAGCCGGTTGACGTACTGGGCAGGGTCGACATTGCGGATGTTCAGGGTGACGCCTATCTGGGCCAGGTTGCGCTTCCACGGCAGCAGCAGGCGCTCCATGCCCGACTGGCCGTTGAGGAAGGTGAAGGCCAACGGTGTGCCGTCGCTGTTCACCAGGCGGTCGCCTTCGGGGTGCCAACCGGCTTGTTCAAGCAGGGCCAGGGCCTGCAACTGTTGTTTGCGGATGATCCCGGACCCGTCGGTGACCGGGGCGCTGAACACGGTGGTGAACACTTCTTCCGGTACGTTGCCGCGCAACGGCTCAAGCAGCTTCAGCTCGCCGGCATCCGGCAGCTTGCGGGCCGCCAGCGGGGTGTTGGAGAACACGCTTTGTTGGCGGATGTACATATTGCGCATCATCTGCCGGTTGCTCCACTCGTAGTCCCACAACATGCCCAGCGCCTGGCGCACCCGGCGGTCCTTGAACTGCGGCTGGTCGAGGTTGAACACGAAGCCTTGGGCTACTTGCGGTTTGGCCGGGCCAAGGTGGGCGCGTTGCAGGCGACCATCCTCCAGTTGCGCGCCGTTGTAACCCAGGGTGTAAGCGGTGGCGGAGAACTCGCGGTTGTAGTCGTAACCCCCGCCTTTGAGCACCTGCCGGGCCACCTCGGTATCGCCGAAGTACTCGATGCGCAGCGTGTCGAAATTGTAGCGGCCACGGCTGGCGGGGAGGTCGCGCGCCCACCAGGTGGGGTCGCGTTCGAAGGTGATGCTGCGGCCGTTGTCGATGCGCCCGATGCGGTAAGGGCCGCTGCCGACTGGCTTGTCAAAGCCGGCACCGTTGGCGAAGTCGCGTTGCTGCCAGTCGTGTTCGGGCAGTACCGGCAGGCTGGCGAGGTCCAGGGCCAGGGTGCGACCGTGCCCGGGCTTGAAGTCGAAGCGCACGCTGTGCGGGTTTTCCACGGTCACGCCAGTGACCTCGGCGAACTGGGTGCGGTACTTGAGGCTGCCTTTGTTCATCAACAGCTCGAAGGTGAAACGTACATCGTCGGCGCGCACCGGTTTGCCATCGGCGAAGGTGGCACGCGGGTCGATATTGAAACGCAGCCAGGCATCGTCGGGGCCGCGCTCCATACTATGGGCGATCAGGCCATAGACGGTATAGGGTTCATCGAAGGAGCGCACGGCCAGTGGCGCATACAACAGGCCATCCACTTCGCTGACGCCAATGCCTTTGTCGATGTATGGCAGAATGTGGTCGAACTGGCCGATCTCGATGGCCGAGCGGCGCAGGATGCCGCCCTTGGGGGCGTTGGGGTTGACGTAGTCGAAGTGCTGGAAGCTGGCGTTGTAGCGGGGGGCTTCACCGTAGACGGTGAGTGCGTGGGTGGGGGCGGCTTGGGTATTGAAAGCCAGACAAAGCAAGAACAGGCCCCACAAACCCTGTAGGAGCGGGCGTGCCCGCGAATGCGTCGGCCCAGGCAACAAGGTTGTCTGGTCTGGCCTATTCGCGGGCAAGCCCGCTCCCACACGGACTTTCATCGGCTGCGAGGACTTAGTCCTGGCGGCTGGTCACTTCCAGCAGGTGGTAGCCGAACTGGGTTTTCACCGGGCCTTGCACGGTGTTGACCGGTGCGCTGAACACCACGGTGTCGAATTCCTTGACCATCTGGCCTGGGCCGAACGAGCCCAGGTCACCGCCCTGACGGCTGGACGGGCAGGTGGAGTTGGCTTTGGCGATTTCAGCGAAGTCGGCGCCTGCTTCGATCTGGGCTTTGAGTTCGTTGCACTTATCTTCGGTGGCGACCAAGATGTGGCGGGCGGTTGCACGGGCCATGGGTACTGCTCCTTGGGGTAAAAAGGCAAGCCTAGCGCACTTGCTTGGGGTATGTCTCGCCAGGCTTGCAAGCTTCGCCTTACAGTTTTTGTGCCGCTTCGCGCAACAGGGTTTCGGTCGAGGCCCAGCCCAGGCAGCCGTCGGTGATCGACACGCCGTATTTCAGTGCGCCCTTGCCCAGCGCCTGACAGCCATCGAACAGGTGCCCTTCGATCATCACGCCGATGATCGAGCGATCGCCGGCCAGGCGCTGCGCCAGCACATCGTTGAACACGGCGGGCTGACGCGCCGGGTCCTTGCCGCTGTTGGCGTGGCTGCAATCGACCATGATGCTTGCGTGCAATCCAACCTTGGCCAGTGCCTGACGGGCCATGGCGATGCTGTTGGCATCGTAGTTGGGGCCTTTGTGGCCACCGCGCAGTACCAGGTGCGTGTCCGGGTTGCCCAGGGTTTCGATGATCGCCGGGTGGCCCTGCGCATCCATGCCGAAGTGGCGGTGCGGGTGGGCGGCGCTGCGCATGGCGTCGCTGGCGATGGCGATGCCGCCGTCGGTGCCGTTCTTGAAGCCGACTGGCAGCTCCAGGCCACTGACCATTTCCCGGTGAATCTGCGATTCGGTGGTGCGTGCGCCAATTGCGGCCCAGGCCAGCAGGTCGTCGAAGTAGCCGGCGGCCATCGGTTGCAGCAGCTCGGTGGCGATCGGCAGGCCGCGTTCGATCATGCTCAGCATCAACCCACGGGACAACGCGATGCCCGAGTGCATGTCGTCACTGCCATCGAGGTGCGGGTCGTAAGCGAGGCCTTTCCAGCCCACGGTAGTGCGCGGTTTTTCGACGTAGGCGCGCATCACCAGCAGCAGCTTGTTGCTGACTTCACGGCTGAGAGCGGCGAGGCGGTCGGCGTATTCCAGGGCTGAGCGAGGGTCGTGGATCGAGCAGGGGCCGACAATCACCAACAGGCGCGGATCGCGGCCTTCGAGGATGTCGCGGATGGCCTGGCGGTGGGCATGGACTTGCTGGGTGAGTTCGCTGGACAGCGGCATTTGCTGCTTGAGCAGGTGCGGGCTGGGCAGGCGCTTGCTGACGGTGGTGTTGGCTGCTTGCGGCTGGGTCAGGGGCAGGGCGAGGCTGGAAGCTTGCATGGCGTTTTTCCCTGGGCGGACGGCGGGTTCTGGCCCGCGTGGTCGGCCCTATCGAGGTGTTCGACAGATCGTTGAATTCGTATTGGCTGCTGCATTGCCACCTGTGGAAGACCGGTCGGAGGCGGCAGGCTGGCCCGAACGGGATTGGCTAAATCGCCAGGCATAGGTGTTTGCGTAGTAATAAGTGGCGTAGTTCATGAATCTGTCCTCAATGTGAATCGGTGTTGTTCAAAGGCCTGAAAAGCAAAACCCCCGGTCGGGGAGCCGACCGGGGGTTTGAGTATTCTCATGTTCGGCGGCCCCTCGAAGGTGGGCGCCGTGTGGGTATCGGCGCCTAGTGGCTAAACCAATACCCAAAGTAATAGCTGGCAGGTGCCACGCAGCCGGCAACGGCCAGCACAGGGCGCAGGGTGCGACCGGTGTGGTTGGCGTGGTTGCGGGTGTGTTTCGGCATGTTGCTCTCCAGTGAATGAGCCCGAGCTTACTTCAGTTCGTTCGGGCCATTCAATGGATAAATGCTATTGGGTTGATCATTAGTTTTTGTACTGGTTGGTTCAATGGCCATAACGCCCGACCTAGTGGCTGTCTTGGTCCTCTGCAGTGCCTCCGGTGTGCCCCGCACCGGAGCCGGTCGCCTCGCCGGTGCTGTTGGAGCCACCGCTCGCGCCGTCGGCGGCATCGGTGTTGCTGCCGGTGTCGCTGCTGTCGTTGCTTTTACCACTGCCGGGGCTGTTGACGCTGCTGCCCTCACCCGCCGTCTTGCCGCCAGACTGATCGGTCTGTGGGCGACCGTCGGTGTTGGTGTGTGTATCGGTGTTGGTGGCAGCGAAGGCGGTGCCGGTGAGGCTGGCCAGGGCCAGCGCGAGGTACAGGGAGAGCGGACGAATGCGGATCATGGAAAGTCTCCTTTGCGGATGGTCTGTCATTCGTTTGGCCAAGTGCGGGGAGCGGGGTGCGCTTTGGGCGACGAGCGGTAACTTCAGGGGCCGCAAAGCGGCCCCTGGGATCAATGATATTCCGAGCGCTGTGCTGGTGCCGGGTTTTCTACCGGCTCCAGCGGCGGATGCTCCTGCGCGGCGTGCATCAGGTCTTCGGTCACGCGCAGTTCGGCGCCGGTTGGCGAGAACGTGGTCGAAGCCGTAAACGGCGCCGGGTGCTCCGCCGCCGGGCGTTTGCCACGGCGCCACATGAAGAAGCACACCATGCCCAGGTTGACCACGGCAAAGGCCCAGAACAGGCCGGCCTCGCCAAATTCGGTCATCATCGGCGACATGGCGACCGGCGCCATGGCGGAGCCCAGCGAGTTGATCAGCAGCAGGCCCTGAATCATCGGTACCAGCGCATCGGACGGTGCCCGGTCGGCGGCGTGGCTGACCGCCACCGGGTACAGCGTGAACACGCCGCCCCCCAGCAGGAAGAGCATGGCTGGCAGCAGGAACGAGTCCGACGGCAGGAACACCGTGACCAGTGACAGCACCACACACAGCGCGGCCAGGGCGATCAGCACATCCTGGCGGTCCTTGCGGTCGGACCAGCGCCCGACCGGGTATTGCAGCAGCATGGCGCCGAGGATCACCCAAGCCATCATGTTACCGACCTCGCCCACCTCCAGGCCGATGCGTTGCAAATACAGCGGCAGCAGGGAATAGATCCCGGCAATGGCCACGCCCGAGCCGAAGCAGCCCACCAGGCCCGACGGTGCCACACCCAGCAGCTGGCGGGGTTTGAGCGGTTCGACCTGGTCCAGCAGGGGCGATACCCGCGGCAAGATCACGATGGGCAGCACCGAAAGTGAAGCCAGCACGCCAGCCAGCATGAAGGGGGCGGTGTCACCCAGCTGCGTGATTTCGCCAAGTCCGGCCTGGGCGATTACCCCGGCGCCGTAGAAGGCGATCATGTACAGCGCAAGCAGGCGGCCGCGGATCTTGGCGTCGCCGGCCAGCAGCAGCCAGCTTTCGATCACCAGGAACACGCCGACCGCTGCCCAGCCGTTGATCAGGCGCAGCACAGACCACCAGGTGACGTCGTAGAACAACCCTTGCAGCAGGATGGTCGCGGCGATCAGCGAAGCGAAGCTGGTGTAGGCGCGGATATGGCCGATGCGCAAGATCAGCCGGTCGTTGAAGATTGCACCCAGGGTCAGGCCGATGAAGTAGGTCGACGAGACAATACCGATGGTGGTGGCTGATTCACCGGCAGCGCCCAGGCGCAGGGTGGTCAGGGAAGACATGAAGCCGTTGCCCAGGGCAATGATGAACAACCCGAGCAGGGGCGCCAGCGCCATGGCCAGCAAACGCGGAGACATACGTACCTCTAGTTGGATGAGCGGAATGAGCGCCTTCTCGGACGCGCACACCGGCCCGACCCGGCAAGGGGCGAGTGGCTACACGGATGCGACCTGGGCAAGACTCAACCGCTGGGCCCTTTGGGAAATGGGCCGCGCGGGGAGGGTTGAGCCTATTTCACATGTGCATTCATGTGTTCAGGCACGGACTCTGTCATTGCTGCCGGTTGCCACCGTTCAAGGCGACGGGCGAAAAGGAGGCGCGATTCTACGGGCTTGCGCAGTTTTGCCCAAGGGGCAGTGGTATGCGACGAGACGCCGCAGTCTGTGGGCGACATGAATGTGTCTGTGGCAGACAAGCCAGTGCTGCAGGGCAAACCCGGCAAGCCACTACCTGTCCCGCAGTTGCCATCCCTGATGGGTCAGCACCATGGCCCGGGTATCTTTGAGCGGCGCATCATGACTGGCCACAGCCTTGCCCAGTTCGGCAATGCTGGCTTTGACCTGTTCATCACCGGCCCATGCCGGTAGCCCGGTAATCGTGTAGGCATAGGTCACATTCGATGTCTTCTGTCCCGTGGCTTCGCTTGGCGCGCTGAACTGTTCGATCGCTGTTACCTGCGCCTTGCCAAAGCACAGGCCGTGGTCCGCCTTGTAATACTTGCGGCCTTCGTCGGTAAGCGCGTAGGCATAGTAGATGTCCGTACGTGCCGGTTGCCACAGCCGGGCAGGCACCTCGGTGCGCGAGATTTCCCTCTCACTGACCACGCCCACCCTGGCCAAGGCATGCAGCGCCTTGTTGGTGCCGTGCAGGTCGAAGTCCTGGGTCTTGGTGGGAAATGAGCTGATGACGAAGCAGTGCGGATACTGGGTGTCGAGGTAGGCCTGGGCGGCTTTCCTGAAACCGGCCTCGGGGGTGTCACTGCTGTCGGAGCAACCTGTCAGGGTTGCCAGCAGCGCCAGCGGCATGATCTTCCTGTACATGGTGAAACGTCCTTGAATGGCGAAGATAAAACCGATGGCTGAAGATTAGAACCCACGGGTTAGAGCGGCGCAATCGTGGCAAGACGGCATCGCTATGGCTCACCTCGGGTATCGATACTGACGACCACCGACATGCCTGGGCGCAGTCGCCTGGCGTCGTCCTGGCCGGCATCCACAGTAATGCGCACTGGAATTCGCTGGGCAATCTTGACGAAGTTGCCGGTGGCATTGTCCGCCTGCAGCAGGGCGAACTCCGAGCCGGTGGCTGGCGATATCTGCTGTACATGCCCTTGCAACTTCAGGTGGTTCAGGGCATCCACGGTGAACGTCGCCGGCTGGCCGATGCGTACATTGGCCATCTGGGTTTCCTTCATGTTGGCGATGACCCACAAGGTGTCGGGTACCAGCGCCATCAACTGCGCGCCAGAATTCACATAAGCCCCCAGGCGTGTGCCGATCTGCCCCAGCTGGCCGTCGCGCGGGGCGGTGACGCGGGTATTGTCGAGGTCGATGCGCGCCAGTTCCACGGCCGCCTTGGCATTCTCCACCGATGCTTCCAGCGCGGCCTGGTTGACCACCACCGTTTCACGGTCCTGGCGGGCGATTTCCAGCGCTGCCTTGGCCTGGGCCAGGCTGGCGACCGCTGCCGCTTCGCTGGCACGGGCCAGGTCCAGGTCGCGCCGCGACACCGAGCCGTCGTTGACCAGCGCCTGGTTGCGGCTCAGGTCGGCTTTGGCCTTGACCGCCTGGGCCATCGCATCGCCGATGGCCGCCTGGCGCTGGGCGATGGTGGCTTCGGCACTGTTGCGCTGCTGCAGGTTGTTGGCCAGTGCTGCCTGTTGTTGCTGCAGTTGGGCAATGGCCTGTGCCAGGCGCTGTTTGTAGATGCGGTCGTCCAGTTGCACCAGGAGGTCACCGGCCTTGACGAACTGGAAGTCGTGCACCGGCACGTCGACAATGTAGCCACTCAGTTGTGGGCCGATGATGGTCACCTGGCCGCGTACCAGCGCATTTTCGGTACTTTCGATGGCGCTGCCGAACGGTGGCAGGCGCCAGGCATACAGCACCAGCAGGATGCCGGCCAGGGCCACACAGGCGAAACTGATTGACGAGAGGATGCGTACCCGCCGCGAACGTACCGGGCTGGTAGGCTCGCTGGGTGGTGTGGCACCTTCCGGGGTTTCGGCGATGGCGGTGGTGGTCGTGGTGCGGGTGTCGTCGGTCATCGGTTGGGCGCGCCGGGGGTGGAGTCGGTGAGGGCGGCCTGGCGTTTTGTGTACCAGAGCCAGGTGCTACGGATGCAGATCCAGATCATTGTCAGGATAGCGATACCGCCAATCAGCACGAACACGTCGTTGTAGGCCATGATGTTCGCCTCGCGGGTGGCGGCGCTGGCCAGCAGGCGCATGCCGGCTTCGCTACGCAGGGCCGGGTCGGCGATGATGCCGCCGTAACCGCTGCCGCCGCTCTGCACACGCGCATTGACCAAGGGTTCGAGGTAGCTGAGGCGGTCCATCAGGTGACTGGAATGGAATTTTTCCCGCCAGGTCTGGAAGGTGCCCAGCAACGCCGCGCCAATCAGGCCACCGAGGTTGTTGCAGATGCCGAACAGTACCGAAAAGCTCACCAGGTTGCGTGGGTTGGCGCGCACATGGCTGATGCCCAAGGCCATCGACGGGCCGAGAAAGAAGGTGCTGCCAAAGGCCAGCAGAAACTGGCTGAAGTACATTTGTGCCGGGCGCGTGAGGTTGCTGGAGCTGCTGTCCATGAAGGCGCCGGCAGCCATGGCCAGCAACGAGACGAACAGCGGAATCACCAAGTGGTTGGGGTTGATGGTGAGAGCGCTGCTGGCCAGGCCTGCCAAGGCACCCAGCAGCATGATCCAGTACAGCGTGCGCATTTGCTCGCTGCCCATGTTCAGCGCCTGCAAAAAGCCGACTGCGCCCGTGGACTGTTCGGACGTGACCATGCGGATCAACACCACGCACAGCGCCAGGCGAATGACTGCACCGCTGCCCAGCCAATGGGTCATCAACAACGGGTTCTGCCGGTTGTGCTCGATGGCCAGGCCGCTGAAGAGCAGGCCGATCGAGGCCGCCAGCGCCACGCCGATCCACGGCGCCTCCAGCCACCAGTCGATGCGCCCCAGCGACAGCACGGCGCAAAGCAGGGCTGTGCCACTGGCGATCAGGGTGAAGGTGAGGAAGTCCAGGGGCTCGAAGGTCTTGAAACGGTCACCGGGTGGCAACTTGAGCATCAACACGCAACCCAGCGCGGCCAGCGCCAGGCCCAGCTCGAACAGGTACAGGCCACGCCATTCGGCGATTTGCAGCAGGTCTTCGGAAAAGATGCGTGCCAGCGGCAGTGCCAGCTGCGAGGCGCCCAGGCCCAGCACCATTGCCTTGAGCCGCCATTGCGCCGGGAACGCCTGGATCATGTAATACAGCCCCAGCGAGCTGAGCGCGGCACCGACCATGCCGTGGGCCGCGCGTACCGCGATGGCCGAGTTGAGGTCGTTGACCAGCAGGTGGGCGAAGGTGACCAGGGCGTACAGCACCAGGAACACCTCGGTGAAGGCACGCAGGCCGAATTGTTGGCGAAACTTCACCAGCAGCAGGTTGATGGACACGTTGGTCATGACGTAGGCGGCAGGCAGCCAGGCCATTTCTGCCGTGGTCGCGCCCAAGGCGCCTTGCAGGAACACCAGGTTGGCGGTGACCAACGCGTTGCCAAGGCCACCGGTGATTGCGACCAGCAGGCCGACCACACCGTAGGCCAGGCGCTTGGCTGGCGAATGCAGGGGCGTGGAGGGGGAGCCCGGCAGGCTGGGTTTTTCGTGGGGGAGCCACTGGCGTGGGGCGTACTTGTCCATGGGCAGACTGTACTTGAGCGGCGGTTGCTGCTGCTAGGTGCATGCCTTGGTTTTTGTGGTGGCATTGAGATCGTGTGCATGAACATCGCACCGGTCAGCAGCCGCAGGCCGTCCACCGGCTCACCGAACACATTCAGCTCCACCCCCACCCCCTTGTTGACCTGTTCGCCGTCCATGTTGAAGGTGTCCTGCTGCGAACGACACATGTTTGCAGGGCTTGATCACCAGGCCATACACCGGGGGAGTGATGGATTCGTCGTAAGGCGTGCGCGCACCGGTGCCGGTCGCCCAGCTGTCGACGCTGATCGATTGCCGGCTTACGCCCTCGGTCAGCGGTGCCCTACTGCAACTGCCCTAGCCAACCCTGCAGTCAGCCGTGGTGCTCGGTGTACAGCGTCTGGACCTGCAGGTTGAGGGTAGGTCGGCGGGCGGCATGGCAGGCGCGAGGTTCCGGGAGAGGGGTGCAATCAAGAATTGATCGCAATCTGTGGCCCTGCCTGGAACCTGGCAATGCGCGCTTTTACAAGGCCTCGGCCAAAAACGCCGCTGTGCGGCTTGCCGCACACCCAGCCACCACCTGCGGCGTGCCACTCACCACCACCTTGCCCCCGGCATCGCCGGCACCCGGCCCGATATCGATCACCCAGTCGCTTTGCGCTACCACACGCATGTCATGTTCGACCACCACCACGCTGTGCCCGCCGTCGACCAGGCGGTTCAGTTGCACCAGCAACCGATCGATGTCTTGCGGGTGCAAGCCGTTGGTGGGCTCGTCCAGCACATACAGCGTTGCCCCGCGGGCCGTGCGTTGCAGCTCGGTCGCCAGTTTGATCCGTTGCGCTTCACCACCGGACAGTTCGGTAGCCGGCTGGCCCAGGCGAAGGTAGCCCAGGCCGATGTCCTGCAACACTTGCAGGCAACGCCGCGCCGGTGGCTGTTCGGCAAAGACCTGCAGGGCCTGCTCGACAGTCAGCTGCAGCACTTGGGAAATGTTCATGCCTTGCCAGCTTACCGCCAGGGTTTCAGGGTTGTAGCGGGCGCCATGGCAGGTCGGGCAGGGGGCGTAGACACTGGGCATGAACAGCAGCTCAACGCTGACGAAGCCTTCGCCTTCACAATTGGCGCAGCGCCCCTTGGCAACGTTGAAGGAGAAGCGCCCTGCGTCGAAGCCCTGTGCCTTGGCCTGCTCAGTGGCCGCGAACAGCTTGCGCACGTGGTCGAACAGGCCGGTGTAGGTGGCTAGGTTGGAGCGAGGCGTTCGACCGATCGGCTTCTGGTCGACCTGTACCAGGCGCTTGATGCCGTCCAGCCCAGCGCTGACATGCCCACTGCCGGTCTGCTCAGGCGCGTCCTCCAGGTTTGGTTCTTCGGGCTCGCTGCGTTGCTCGGCATGGCCCAGGTGCGCACCGACCAGCTCCAACAGGGCCTGGCTGACCAGGCTGGACTTGCCCGAGCCGGAAATGCCCGTAACGGCGGTAAAGCAGCCCAGCGGGAAGGCGGCGCTGAGGTTGTTGAGGTTGTTGCGGGTAATGCCTTCAAGTGTGAGCCAGTCTCGGGCCTGGCGTGGCGTGTGTGTGGCCCGGGACTGGGCATTGAACAGGTAGGTGCGGGTGCATGATGGCTCGACCTCGGCCAGGCCTGCGGGCGGCCCGCTGTAGAGGATGGTGCCACCCTGCTCGCCGGCAGCCGGCCCTACATCCACCAGCCAGTCGGCGCGGCGCATGGTGTCCAGGTCGTGCTCCACCACGTACACCGAGTTGCCCGCGTGTTTCAGGCGTTGCAGGGCGTCGAACAACGCTTCGCTGTCGGCCGGGTGCAAGCCGGCCGAGGGCTCGTCGAGCACGTAGATCACACCGAACAGCTGTGAGTTGAGCTGGGTGGCCAGGCGCAAGCGTTGCAGCTCACCCGAGGACAAGGTGGGGGTGCTGCGTTCCAGGGCCAGGTAACCGAGGCCAAGGTCGAGCAGCGTGTCGATGCGCTCCAGCAACTCCTTGGCGATGCGCTGTGCCGCCAGGCGCTTTTCCAGGGTCAGGTCGTCTTGCAGGTGGGCCAGGTAGTCAGCTGCCGCCACTTTGCGGAACACCTCGGCCAACGCCTGCAGTGACAAGTGCGACAGTTCGGCGATATCCAGGCCGGCAAAGGTCACGCCCAGCGCCTCGCGCTTCAATCGCTTACCCTGGCACAGCGGGCAAGGGCTGGGGCGCATGTACTGGGCCACGCGTTTACGCATCTGTGCGCTCTGCGAGTGCATGAAGGTATGCAGCACGTAACGCCGGGCACCCATGAACGTGCCTTGGTAACTAGGCTCCTGCTTGCGCTTGAGTGCGGCGCGGGTCTGCGCGGGCGTCAGGCCGGCATACACCGGCGCGGTAGGCGTTTCTTCGGTGAACAGGATCCAGTCGCGTTGCGCCTGGGGCAAGTCGCGCCAAGGGATATCGACGTCATAGCCCAGCGTTACCAGAATGTCGCGCTGGTTCTGCCCCTGCCAGGCCATCGGCCACGCGGCCACCGCGCGTTCGCGAATGGTCAGTGACGGGTCGGGGACCATGGTCGCTTCGGTCACCTCGAAGACCCGGCCCATGCCATGGCACTCCGGGCACGCGCCCTGGGGCGTGTTTGGCGAAAAGTCTTCGGCATACAGCATCGCTTGCCCGGCCGGGTAGTGGCCGGCGCGTGAGTAGAGCATGCGGATCGAGCTGGACAAGGTGGTCACGCTGCCCACCGAGGAACGCGCACTGGGTGTGCCACGTTGCTGCTGCAGGGCCACGGCTGGAGGCAGGCCTTCGATCGCATCTACGTCTGGCACGCCAACCTGGTCGATCAGGCGCCGGGCATAGGGCGCCACTGATTCGAAGTAGCGGCGCTGGGCTTCGGCGTACAACGTGGAGAAGGCCAGTGACGATTTGCCTGAGCCAGATACGCCGGTAAACACCACCAGCGCATCGCGGGGGATATCGACATCGATGTTCTTCAGGTTGTGCTCGCGGGCGCCCCGCACACGGACGAAGCCGTTTGGGGTGGTTGGGCGTGGGGGCATGACGCAGTCCTTGGCTGTTTCGGAACAGTGCGCCCAAGGTAACAGCTATTGCAGCCATCGTGTGTGGGTAATGTTTCCGCTCAGCAATTCTGCGAGTTATTGATTAAGGATGGTGGGGTTAGTGTGAAGGGGCAAGTAACACTAACAGGAACTGAAAAACATGCGAGCTTCATATTTATTGGCCATTGACCAACAGGCCTCCGTGCACACAAGTAATAACGTTCTGTTGCGGCCCTATACACCCTATGGCTATCAGGGGGGCAAGGGCTGCCCGTTGTTGGCCTTTGCCGGAGAGGCTGGCGCGCTTCTGCCGCAGGGTTATTTACTTGGCAACGGCAAGCGTGCCTATCAAACCGGGACAATGCGTTTTCACAGCCCGGATGCATTCAGCCCGTTTGGTCGTGGTGGGCTTAATGCCTATGCCTACTGTACGGGGGACCCGGTTAACAATGTCGACCGTGATGGTCATTCGCCCACACGGGTAGTCGGGCAAGCAACAGGACTTGTCTGGGGAACGGTGGGTATGTTGTCTTCACTGAACAAGGCATCCAAAGCAATCGTCAAACGTTCAATTGCCAAGGCCAACGGAACGCCAATACCGAAGGAGTTCAACAATTCAAGCCGTACCAATAATGCAATGATATTTGTCGGCGGCCTGGCGGGTACCGTCGTCAAGGCACCCAGTGCAGTGTTTTCTTTTTCAGCGCCCTTTGAGTCAGTGGGAGCTGAACTGATGACCGGGGCCGGAATAGCCGCAAGCTCTCTCGCAGGAGTGGGCAAGCTGAGGCAGCTGTTCAACGATGTCAGATCGACTTATCAGGAAGCCAGATCGAACAGATTGCCACTGGGCAAGTTGGTATTGGAGTCCATCAAGGAAGCCACCGGCTGGAACCGATTACGTGGCCAGGAATCGGCCGTCCTCGACCCCTTGCCTGAACAAGTATTATTAGTTCGCTTCCCCGCCATGAAGTAGTGCTTGCCGTTGCAAGCAATGGCAGCCCTGATCGGCGCTTTCGGTTCCACGCTGTGAAACCAGATTTGATTGTGCTTCATCGCTCCTCGCGCTTATCTGTTCGCAAGCACGACCTGCCTCTGCCGTCGTGACCTCAAGGCGAACAACAAGAACGGGAAACCACCCGCGCGAGGAGACTCTACATGTCCCGACATCAGCACATCCTGGCCTGGCTTGACGATGTGGCAAGCGAGCTGCACGCGATCCGTCACGATATCCACGCTCACCCGGAACTGGGTTTTGAAGAAAACCGCACGTCGGCGCTGGTCGCCCGGTTGCTTGATGCGTGGGGCTATGAGGTGCACACCGGCATCGGCAAGACTGGCGTGGTCGGCGTGCTACGCAATGGCAGCAGCCCACGCCGTCTGGGCCTGCGCGCCGACATGGACGCGCTGCCCATCCACGAGGCCACGGGTGCGACGTACAGCAGCCAGCACCAGGGTTGCATGCACGCCTGCGGCCATGACGGTCACACCACCATGCTGCTCGGCGCCGCGCGCTACCTGGCGGCGACCCGGCAGTTCGACGGCACGCTGACGCTGATCTTCCAGCCGGCCGAGGAGGGCCAGGGCGGCGCCGAGGCGATGCTGGCCGACGGCTTGCTGGAGCACTTCCCTTGCGATGCACTGTTCGGCATGCACAACATGCCGGGCCTGCCAGCCGGGCACCTGGGCTTTCGCGAGGGCCCGATGATGGCCTCGCAAGACTTGCTGACGGTGACCCTCGACGGGGTTGGCGGCCATGGCTCGATGCCACACCTGACCGTCGATCCGCTGGTGGCGGCAGCCAGTGTGGTGATGGCGCTGCAAACCGTGGTGGCGCGCAATATCGATGCGCAGGAAGCGGCTGTTGTCACGGTGGGTGCCCTGCAGGCCGGTGAAGCGGCCAACGTGATCCCGCAGCAGGCCCTGCTGCGGCTTAGCCTGCGCGCGCTGAACGCCGAGGTGCGGGCACAGACCCTGGAACGGGTGCGGGCGATCATTGTCAGCCAGGCCGAAAGCTTTGGCTGCAGTGCCAGCATCGAACACCGTCCGGCTTACCCGGTGCTGGTCAACCATGGCGCAGAGAACGCCTTCGCCACGCAGGTCGGGGTGGAACTGCTGGGTGCCGAGGCGGTGGATGCCAACACCCGCAAGCTGATGGGCAGCGAAGACTTCGCCTGGATGCTGCAACGTTGCCCGGGCGCTTACCTGTTCATCGGCAATGGGGTATCGCGGCCGATGGTGCACAACCCGGCCTACGACTTCAACGACGACATCCTGCTGACCGGCGCCGCCTACTGGGGCGCGCTGGCAGAGCGCTGGCTCGCGCCCGCCTGACCTTCCCATTTACGACTGCCGCTGGAACCCGGGTGCGACCGCGCCCGGGTGATCACCCAATCATTGTGTGGAGTGTTCCCCTATGCAGACTTCGAGCACTGGCGTGTCGCGTACCCGGCAGGTGGTCGCTGCCGTTATCGGCAATGCCCTGGAGTGGTATGACTTTATCGTGTATGGCTTTCTGGCCAGCATCATTGCCCGGCAGTTTTTCCCGTCCGACGATGAGTACGCCTCGCTGCTGATGGCCCTGGCTACCTTCGGCGTCGGCTTTTTCATGCGCCCGGTGGGTGGCGTGTTGCTGGGCATGTATTCCGATCGCAAGGGCCGGAAGGCGGCCATGCAGATGATCATCCGGCTGATGACCGTGTCGATCGCCATGATCGCTTTTGCCCCCGATTACCTGGCCATAGGCATGGCCGCGCCGATGCTGATCGTGGTGGCCCGCATGCTGCAGGGCTTTGCTACCGGTGGCGAATACGCCAGCGCGACAGCGTTTCTGGTAGAAAGCGCGCCGGCCCACCGCAAGGGGCTGTATGGCTCGTGGCAACTGGTGGGGCAATGCCTGGCGGTGTTTTCCGGGGCGGCGATGGTCGCCCTGGTGACGCACCTGTGTTCGCCTGAGGCACTGGACAGCTGGGGTTGGCGCATTCCGTTCGTGCTCGGCCTGCTGATCGGCCCGGTGGGGCTGTGGATTCGCAAGCACATGGAAGAGCCCGAAGAGTTCGTCGAAGCGCGCCGCCAGGCCAAGGGCCAGTCGCCCAGCCTGTGGCAGGTGTTGCGTGAGCACCGGCGCAGCCTGCTGGTGTCGATGGGCCTGGCCTGTGGCGCGACGGTGTCGTTCTACGTGGTGCTGGTGAACATGCCGACCTTCGCCCACAAGAACCTCGGGCTGCCGCTGGACCAGGTGCTGCTGGTGCAGATGCTGGCCGTGGGGCTGATGACCGTGGTGATTCCGTTGTCTGGCGCGCTGTCTGACCGGCTGGGGAGGCGCCCGGTGTTGATGGCCTTCACGCTGGCGTTCTTCGTGATGGTCTACCCACTTTATGTGTGGGTGGCCGCCGCGCCGTCCGTGGAGCGCCTGCTGATCATGCAACTGCTGCTGTGCACCGCCATCGGCGGCTTCTTCGGCCCGGCACCCACTGCATTGGCCGAGCAGTTCCCGGTTGAGGTGCGCTCCACCGGTGTGTCGGTGGCCTATAACGTGGCTGTGATGGTGTTCGGCGGCTTTGCCCCGTTGATCGTGACCTGGCTGAGCAAGGTGCTCGGCACCCCGGTGGCGCCTTCGTTTTATGTGCTGTTCGCCTGCCTGCTGACGCTGCTGGGTACCTACTGCCTGAAAGAAGCACCTCGGTTGGCCAAGCCTGCCGCCTTCAACCTTGGAGTAAAACCGTGAAGCCGCTAGCCATCGACCCCATCGTAGCCCTCGATGCCGAGGCATTGTCCCAGGCCATCCATGCCCGCCAGGTGTCGTGTCGGGACGTGATGCAGGCCTACCTGCTGCACATCGAACGCTGCAACCCTGTAGTCAATGCGCTGGTGTCACTGCGCCCGGCCGAAGCGCTGCTGGCCGAGGCCGATGAGCGTGACCGTGAACTGGCCCGTGGCCATTCGCGGGGCTGGATGCATGGCATGCCGCAGGCGATCAAGGACCTGGCAGCCACTGCCGGGCTGCGCACCACCCTTGGCTCCCCCTTGTTTGCCGAACAGGTCCCTGAGCAGGACGCGATCAGTGTTGCGCGGGTGCGGGCGAGCGGGGCGCTGATCGTGGGCAAGAGCAACGTGCCCGAGTTCGGCCTCGGCTCGCAAACCTACAACACCCTGTTCGGTACCACCACCAATGCCTACGACCCGCAGCGTGTGGCCGGTGGCAGCAGTGGCGGGGCGGCAGCGGCGCTGGCCATGCGCCTGCTGCCGGTCGCCGACGGGAGCGACATGATGGGCTCGCTGCGCAACCCGGCGGCGTTCAACAATGTGTTCGGCCTGCGCCCCTCACAGGGCCGAGTGCCCCATGGGCCGGCGCCCGAACTGTTCGTGCAGCAGCTGGCCACCGAGGGGCCCATGGGCCGTAGCGTGGTTGACGTGGCGCGGTTGCTGTCGATACAGGCTGGCGTTGACGCACGGGCACCGCTGTCGCTGAGTGAAGGTCGGCGTGACTTTGCTGCTGGTTTGCAGCGTGATTTCCGGGGCGTGCGGGTCGGCTGGCTGGGTGATTACAACGGCTACCTGCCCATGGATGACGGGGTGATGAGCCTGTGCGAGTCGGCGCTGGCCGATTTTGCCGAACTGGGCTGCCGGGTGGAGGTTTGCCAGCCGGCATTCGACCCCGCGCGGTTGTGGCAATGCTGGCTGACCCATCGCCACTTCCTGGTGCACGGCAACCTCGGGGCGGCCTATGCCGACCCGGTCAAGCGCGCACGGCTCAAGCCTGAGGCACAGTGGGAAGTGGAAGGGGGCTTGCAACTGAGTGCGGCAGCGCTGTACCAGGCTTCGCTGGACCGTAGCGACTGGTACCGTGCGTTGGCCCATCTGTTCGAACGTTACGATTTCCTGCTGTTGCCATCGGCCCAGGTGTTCCCTTTCGATGCACGCCAGCCATGGCCAACGGTGGTTGGGGGGCGGGCGATGGACACCTACCACCGCTGGATGGAGGTGGTGATCGGGCCGACCCTGGCCGGCTTGCCGAGCATCAGCGTACCGGTCGGGTTCAGTGCGGCCGGGTTGCCCATGGGCCTGCAAATCATAGGCCCGGCCCAGGCTGACCATGCCGTGTTGCAGTTGGCGTATGCCCATGAACAGCTCACCCGGTGGGTGGAGCGTTGCCCACCCCAGTGCCTGCAGGTTTGATGAAAGCAGCGAGCAGGCGCGGATCTTGCTGGCTATGCTGACCATCCCCCAACAAGGAGGTCAAACCCATGGGCATCACGGCAGACAGTGGCGGCGTGCGTTCCGTGGAACGGGCGTTGGCCATTGTCGACCTGTTGGGCGAACACCAGGCACTGGGCCTGGAGGAACTGCATTACCTGACGGCGCTGCCCAAGGCCACGGTATCGCGCATGCTTGCCACCTTGCAGGAGCAAGGCTGGGTGTACCGTGGCCTGAGCGACCGGCGCTACCGGCTGTGCGCGCGGCGCCTGTTCGGCGACCGCCAGTTGCGTTTCAAGCGGCGCCTCGTGGAGAGCGCTGCGCCCATGCTGCTGGAGCTGAGCGAACGCACCGGGCTGGTAGCGGACCTGTCGTGCTTCGACGGCGAACGGCTGGAGGTGATGGAAAGTGCCATCCCCCAAGTATTGCGCAAGCGCTATCCGCACACCTGCCAGATTGTTGGGCACCATGCCAGCCTGTTCCATTCGGCGATGGGACGGGCCTGTCTGGGTGAGCTGGCGGAGGACGAAGTGCAGCGCCTGGCGACCCACGAGCGGCTGGGTGATGACACAGTGCTGCGCAATATCGAGGAAGACGCACACAAGGGCTTTGGCCAGCGGACCGAAGGGCACTGGGAGTATCCGGTGCGGTTGCCGTTCCTGATTCGCGCCATCGCCTTGCCGGTGCGTGCCGAAGGGCGCCTGGCCGGGAGCATTGCCTTACACTGGCCACTGGACCAGGCGCCGGTCGAGCGGGTGTTGAACCTGCACCTGAACAGCCTGGCGACTACCGTGGGCGAGGTGCAGCGGGCATTGTCGGTTTGAGGTTTCGGCGTTGGCACCGTGGCAGCAAGGTCGGCATGGCGCACACTGGCTTACCGCTCCAGGCTGTACATCCGGCACTCCGCCAGCAACGCCAGCAGGTTCGGCTCCCGCTCCCGGGCTTTCAGAAACACCACACCGATATGCTGCTGCAAGCGATATTGCGGCTTCAAGGCAATCAACCGGACGCGGTTCTCGTATACCGCGGCGATGCGCCCGGGCAGCAGGGCAAAGCCCACCTCCGAGCTGACCATGCTCAGCAATGTGAAGATATCGTTCACCTGCATGGCCACCTTCGGTTCAAAGCCGGCCTGCTGGAACACCCGTGCACCATCGCGTTGGGTGGCGAAGCCCTGGGTCAGGGTAATGAACGTGGAGTCGGCCAGGTCTGCCAGGTCCACCTCGGCTTGCTCGGCGAAAGGCGAGTCGGTGGGGACCGCGAGGAAGATATCGTCGGAGAACAGCGGCAACTGCTCGCAGGCCGGGTCGCTGACGCTTTCATCAAGGGAGACCAGAATGGCCTCCAGTTCGTGGTTCTTCAGGCGCTGCAGCAAGTCGATGTTGGAGCCCAGGGTGAGGTCGATGTTCAGTTCGCTGCGGCGCAGTTTCAGGCCCATGACCAGCTTGGGCACGGTCTTCACGGTTAGCGAGTAGAGCGCGCCCAGGCGGAAGCGCTCAGCATAGAAGCCGGCGGCCTCACGGGTCTGGCGCACCATCTGCTCAGCGTCCTGGATCAGCTGCCGGGCCTTCTTTTCCAGCACGTAAGCACTTTCCAGCGGGATCAGCTGGCGGCCTTCGTGCTTGAACAACGGGCAGCGCAGGGCGCTTTCCAGTGAGTGGATGGCGCGATGCACACTGACCGCACTGGTGGACAGCTCGGCCGCGGCGCGGCCGAGGTTGCCGGTGCGCATGAAGGCGAGGAAGGTTTCCAGCTTTTTGAGGGTGAGTTCTTCGTCGATCAGCATGGGCGGCCTTGGGCGGTCATTGCATGGATTCGATCAATGCCCACAACGCCGGGTCATCGAAGTCATTCACAACCAGCTTGGCCCCCGCCGCCAGCAACCGCTCCGGCGTTTGCGTCGTGGCCACGCCTACGGTGAAGATGCCTGCGCCACTGGCCGCGGCCACGCCTGGTAATGAATCCTCGAAGGCCAGCGCTTGCGCGGCTTCGGCGCCCAGCCGCTGCAACCCGGTGAGGTAGGGCAGCGGGTCTGGCTTGGGCCGCGCCAGTTCCTCGGCCACCAGCACATGCGCGAAGCGCTGGCCAAGGCCCATAGCATTCAACATGTGTTCGGCATTCAGCCGGGGTGCGTTGGTGACCACGCACATGCCGATGCTGCGCGCCTGGGCATGTGCCAGCAAGCGCAGCAGGCCCGGCATGGGTTCAAGGGAAGGCGATATGTCGCGGAACAGCGCTTCCTTGCGGTCGGCCAGCGCCTTGCACTGTTCGGCGCTGGCGTCGCTGAACAGCTCGGCGAACAGCTCGCCGTTGGCGCGGCCGCTGACCTGGGCATCGAACTGCGCCTGGCTAAGCTCGCGGCCATCGTGCTCACGCAGCAGCTGGCGAAAGGCTTGCAGGTGCAGGGTATCGGTGTCGGTGAGGGTTCCGTCGAGGTCGAACAGCAGAGCGGTCAGCATGAGATATCCAGGTCAAAAAACACAAGCCAGGGGATCATAACCAAAGCTGGCGACAAAGGGGGCTGTTCAGCGTGCCCTGAAAAGAGTACAAATGTGCTCCATGGACAATCTAACCCCCAAACGCCGCGCCATTTTCGAATTCATTCGTGAGCGCATTGCCAACCATGGCCAGCCGCCAAGCCTGGCCGATATCGCCACGCGCTTCGGTTTTGCCTCGCGCAGCGTCGCGCGCAAGCACATCACTGCCCTGTGCCAGGCCGGCTACATCGATGTCACGCCGAACCAGGCGCGGGGCATCCGCCTGGCTGAACCGTTGCGCCGGCCAGAAATCCTCGAAGTACCGGTGCTGGGCCAGGTAGCGGCAGGTGCCCCCATAGGCCCGGATCTGGGCATTCACGAACAATTGCTGCTCGACCCCAGTCTGTTCCGCCGTACACCGGATTACCTGCTGAAGGTGCGTGGCGACTCGATGATCGACGATGGCATTTTCGACGGTGATCTGGTCGGCATTCTTCAGCAGGCCGACGCCCGCGATGGCCAGATCGTGGTTGCGCGCCTGGACGGTGAAGTCACCATCAAGCGCCTGCAACGCAAAGGCAGCCATTACCGGCTGTTGCCGCGCAACCCGGCCTACGCGCCCATCGATGTGAAGCCTGAACAGGCGTTTTTCATCGAAGGCGTGTTCTGCGGCTTGCTGAGGCGTGACTGATGGGCGCGGTGGTCGACCTCGACAGGCTGCTCGACCAGCGCCGGGTATGGCGCGGGCGGCAGGCCCAGGCGCGGCCACTCGGGTTGCAGCCCACCGGCCATACGGCCCTTGACGAGCGCTTGCCGGAAGGTGGCTGGCCAGCGGCCGCACTGAGCGAGCTGTTGCTGGCCAGCCCCGGTTGTGGCGAATTGCAGTTGCTGTGGCCAACCCTGGCCCGGCTAAGCGCTGACGCCAGCCGCGTGGTGCTGGTGGCACCGCCGTTCATCCCGTATGCACCGGCCTGGCAGGCGGCGGGAGTGGACCTGCGCTGGCTGGTACAGGTGGATGCCGAACCCACCGATGCCCTGTGGGCCGCCGAACAGTGCCTGCGCTCGGGCAGTTGTGCGGCAGTGCTATGCTGGCCGGAACGTGCCGATGACCGCGCCCTGAGGCGCTTGCAGGTGGCCGCTGAAACCGGCCAGGCACTGGCATTCGCCTGCAGGCCGCAGCAGGCGGCGCACAACCCTTCACCTGCAGCACTGCGCATTGCCGTTGACACGCGCCCGGCGCAATGGCGTGTGCTGAAGAGCCGTGGCGGCATGCCGCCAGCGCTGCCCATCGCCTGCCCGGGCCGGGGCTGATGCACCATGCTCTGGGCCTGCATCCTGCTGCCGCAGCTGGCGCTGGACACCGTCCTGCGTGAGCGTGACGACCCTGATACGCCTCTGGTGCTTGTTGGTGGGCCTACCCAGCGCCGTGTGGTGCAGGCGGTCAACCCGGCGGCCGCTGCACTTGGCTTGCGGGCCGGGCAAACCCTGACCGCAGCGCGTGCCCTGGCGGATGGCTTCACCTGTGTCGAAAGCGACCCCAAGCGCATCGAGCAGGTGCAGCAGTTGCTGGCGGCCTGGGCCTACCGTTTCAGTGCCCAGGTCAGCGTGCATTACCCTCGGGCGCTGTTGTTGGAAGTAGGCTCCAGCCTGCAACTGTTCGGCCCGTGGCCCTTGTTCGAGGCGCGTCTGCGCCAGGAACTGGCAGACCTGGGCTTGCGCCAACGCATCGTCCTGGCCAGCAACCCGGTGGCGGCACGTATGCTCGCCAATGGCCACGACGGTTTGGCGGTGAGCGATGCCGATGCAACTCGCGCAGCGTTGCTGGCCATGCCCATCACGCGAATCGGCTTGCCGGCAGAGGCTGCCGAAGCCTTTGCCCGCATGGGCTTGCGTCAACTGGGCCAGGTACTGGCCTTGCCGCGCGATACCTTGGCCAGGCGCTTTGCGGCCCAGATTCAGCTGCACCTCGATCAGTTGCTCGGCCTGCGCAACCTGGGGCTGGACTTCTACCAGCCACCGGACCGTTTCGAAACCCGGCTGGAGCTGAATTTCGACGTTGAATCACACCAAGCGCTGCTGTTCCCGCTGCGGCGCATGCTCAACGACCTGGCTGCATTTCTCGCCGGGCGCGACTGTGGCGTGCAGCGCTTTTGCCTGCATCTGGAGCATGCCGAAGGGCCGGATACCTTGCTCAAGGTGGGCCTGCTGGCGGCTGAGCGCGATGCTGCGATGCTGTTCGAACTGGCCCGTGGGCGCCTGGAGCCGCTGCGTATACCGGCAGCGGTGCGCAACCTGCGGTTGGTCGCCGAAGACCTGCCGCCCTTCGTGCCGCAGCATCAGCCGTTGTTCGACCCACGCGCACAACAGGCCCAACCCTGGGAGCAATTGCGCGAGCGGCTGCGCGCCCGCCTGGGGGATGAGGCCGTCAAGGGGGTGCGTGCAGCGGCAGATCACCGCCCTGAATGCGCCTGGCAACTGGCAGAGCAGGGCGCAAAAGGCAACATGCCGGTTGCCCCGGGCAGCCGCCCAGGTTGGCTACTGCCTGCACCGATGGCGCTGGATGATGCCGGCTATCGGTTGCAGGGCCATGCCGAACGCATCGAATCGGGCTGGTGGGATGGCGGCGATGTGCGCCGCGACTACTACCGCATCGAAACCCGTGAGGGCCTGCGTGGCTGGGCCTACCGCGACCTGGGCCAGGCCGGCCCGCTGTGGTTGCAGGGCTGGTTTGCATGAGCATGTCGGGATATGCCGAGCTGCATTGCTTGTCCAACTTCAGCTTCCAACGCGGTGCTTCGAGTGCCGAGGAGCTGTTCCGCCGCGCAGCTGAACAGGGTTATCAGGCGTTGGCGATCACGGACGAATGTACCCTGGCCGGTATCGTGCGCGCCTGGCAGGCCGCCAAGGCGCATGGGTTGCGGCTGATCGTCGGCAGCGAGGTGCAGTTGCACGACGGCCCCAAGCTGGTGCTGCTGGTCGAAAACCTGGCCGGCTACCAGAACTTGTGCGCACTGATCACCCGTGCCCGTCGGCGGGCAGAAAAGGGCGAATACCAGCTTTTTCGTGACGACCTGCAGCTGCACGGTCAGGGTCTGCTGGCCTTGTGGGTGGCCGATGACAGTGACAATACGGCCACCGGCGAGTGGCTGCGAAGTGTGTTCGATGAGCGCCTGTGGCTGGCGGTGCACCTGCACCGGGGCCACGACGATGCCATGCGCCTGCAACGCCTACGGGCACTGGCGGCCGATGTGGGGATCCGCGCCGTGGCCTGTGGCGACGTGCACATGCACGTGCGCGGCCGCCGTGCCTTGCAGGACTGCATGGCTGCCATCCGCCAGCATTGCCAGGTGTCCGAAGCCGGGCGCTTTCTGTTTGCCAATGGCGAGCGCCACTTGCGTAGCCTGGCGCAACTGGCCGAGCTGTACCCGTTCGACCTGTTGGCCGAAACCCTGGCCATTGCCCAGCGCTGCCAATTCGACCTCCGCGAGTTGAAGTACCAATACCCGCGCGAACTGGTGCCCCAGGGCCACACCCCGGCAAGCTGGTTGCACGCGCTGTGCGAGCAGGGCCTGCGGTTGCGCTGGCCGCAGGGGCCCAGTGACAAGGTGCGTGATGTGCTGGCCAAGGAACTGGCGCTGATTGAAGCACTGGGTTACGAGAGCTACTTCCTGACCGTGCACGACATCGTCGCCTTCGCCCGCAGCCAGCGCATCTTGTGCCAAGGGCGTGGCTCTGCTGCCAACTCGGTGGTGTGTTTCGTGCTGGGCATTACCGAGCTCGACCCCATGGAGCACCACCTGTTGTTCGAGCGTTTCCTGTCGCGCGAGCGCAACGAGCCACCCGATATCGACGTGGACTTCGAGCACGACCGGCGCGAAGAAGTGATTCAGTATGTGTTCCGCCGCTATGGCCGGCACCGTGCCGCGCTGACTGCGGTGGTCAACACTTACCATGCAGCGGGTGCGGTGCGGGATGTGGCGCGGGTGTTGGGTTTGCCAATGGATCAGGTGGATGCCCTGGCCAAATGCTGTGGCCGCTGGAGCGACCGCATACCCGACGACCAGCGACTGGCAGAAGCCGGCTTCGAGGCCGGCAGCCCGTCGTTGCGCCGGGTGCTGGTGCTGGCGGGTGAGCTTATCGGCTTCCCTCGGCACCTTTCGCAGCACCCGGGTGGTTTCGTTATTTCCCAGCAGCCGCTCGACCAGCTGGTGCCGGTGGAGAATGCAGCAATGGCGGAGCGCACGGTGATCCAGTGGGACAAGGACGACCTGGACATGGTCGGTTTGCTCAAGGTCGACGTGCTGGCGCTGGGTATGCTCAGTGCCTTGCGCCGTTGCTTCGACCTGCTGCAACGCCACCGTGGCCGACAGCTGACCCTGGCGACCATCCCCAGCGAATGCCCGGCCACTTACGCGATGATCAGCCGCGCCGAGACCATGGGGGTGTTCCAGATCGAGTCGCGTGCGCAGATGGCCATGCTGCCTCGGCTGCGACCCCGAACGTTCTATGACCTGGTCATCGAAGTGGCCATTGTCCGCCCGGGGCCGATTCAGGGTGACATGGTGCACCCCTACTTGCGCCGGCGCCTGAAGCAGGAGCCGGTGACCTACCCGTCGCCGAAGCTCAAGGCAGTCTTCGCACGGACCTTGGGCGTGCCGTTGTTTCAGGAACAGGTGATGGAACTGGCCATGGTCGCAGCCGACTACACGCCGGGCGAGGCCGACCAGCTACGTCGCAGCATGGCGGCCTGGAAACGCCACGGTGGCCTGGAGCCGCACCGCGAGCGGCTGTTGCAAGGCATGCTGCGAAATGGTTACGAACTGGCGTTCGCCGAGCGTATCTTCGAGCAGATCAAGGGCTTTGGCAGCTATGGTTTCCCGGAGTCGCACGCGGCCAGTTTTGCCTTGCTGTGTTATGCCAGCAGCTGGCTGAAGTGCCATGAGCCGGCAATCTTCACCTGCGCGCTGGTCAACAGCTGGCCCATGGGCTTCTACAGCCCGGACCAGTTGCTGCAGGAGGCGCGCCGCCAAGGTATCGAGGTGCGGCCCGTCGACGTATGCCACAGCGACTGGGACTGTACCCTCGAACCTGATGCTCAAGGTGTGTTGGCCATTCGCATGGGCTTGCGGCTGGTGCGTGGCCTGGCCGAAGCCGATGCCAGGCGCGTGCAGCAGGCGAGGGCGCAACGGCCGTGGCGCGACGTCGAAGACCTTTGCTTGCGTGCTGGCCTCGACCAACGCGCCCGTGCCCGTCTGGCTGATGGCGGGGCATTGCGTACCTTGGCCAGCGACCGCCATCAGGCACGCTGGCAGGTGGCGGCGGTGCAGCCGCAGTTGCCCTTGTTCGCAGAGGTGGAAGCAGTGCCTGAAGCCGCAGTTGATTTGCCTGTGCCAAGCGTGGGTGAGGACCTGATGGCCGATTACCAGACCTTGGGCACTACGCTCGGCCCGCATCCGCTGGCCTTGTTACGTTCACGCCTGAGGGCGTTGGGGTGTCGCAGTTCGAGTGAGCTGCAAGGTGTCGCGCATGGCGACAACATTGCGGTGGCCGGACTGGTAGTGGGCCGCCAGCGGCCGCAAACTGCCAGTGGGGTCACCTTCGTCACACTGGAGGATGAGCACGGGATGGTCAACGTGGTCGTGTGGCGGGAGCTTGCCGAGCGGCAACGGCGGGCGCTGGTGGGGTCGCAGCTACTGAAGGTCAGTGGGCGGCTGGAGCAGGAGGAGGGGGTGAGGCACCTGATTGCGCGGCGGCTGGAGGATGTTAGCCCACTGTTGCAGGGGCTGGATGTGCGCAGCCGCGACTTCCATTAAGTGATTGGGGCTGCAACGCAGCCCCAAGATGTTCAAGGCTGGGTGCTTACACCATCGCCAACCGCTGCTTGCGCGTCGGTGCCGGGAACGCCCGGTCGATCGCTCGCAGGTCTTCACTGTTCAAGGTCAATAACCCCGCAGCAGCATTCAGCCGCACATGCTCAGGTGTCACGGCTTTGGGGATGGCGATCACCCCGTCGTTGCGGGTCACCCAGGCCAGGCTGACCTGGGCCGGTGTAGCACCATGGCGCTCGGCGATTTCTGCCAGCACGGGGTGCTGCAACAAGCGCCCGGCCTGAGCCAGCGGGCAGTAGGCCATGGTCGGCAGCGCACGTTTTTCGCACCACGGCAGCAGGTCGAACTCGATGCCACGCTGAGCCGGGTTGTACAGCACCTGGTTGGTGGCACAGTCAGGATTGTGCAGTTCGCGCAGGTCGTCTACGTCGAAATTGGACACGCCCCAGCGCTTGATCTTGCCTTGCTCGCGCAAGCGCTCGAAGGCATCGACCGTTTCTTCCAGCGAGTGCTGGCCACGCCAGTGCAGCAGGTACAGGTCAATGCAGTCAGTCCCCAAGCGTGTGAGGCTGCGCTCACAGGCAGCTGCCATGCCGCGAGCACTCGCATTGTGCGGGTACACCTTGCTGACCAGAAATACCTGGTCGCGCCGCCCGGCAATCGCCTGGCCAACCACGGATTCTGCCCCGCCTTCAGCATACATCTCGGCGGTGTCGATCAGGGCCAGGCCCAGCTCGATGCCCTGTTGCAGGGCCGCGACCTCGGCAGCCTTGCGGCCAGGGTCTTCCCCCATGTACCAGGTACCTTGGCCAATGGCCGGAACGCTCGAGCCTGCCAGTTTCACGTAACGCATGTCACCTCCGGGATCCGGGTATTGGAATACAAAACCTCAAGCAGCGCTTGCGCTGCGGTGGAAAGCTTGTGTTCGCTAAGGGCAATCACGCCGATGCGCCGCTCGACCGTGGGCTCCACCAAAGTTACGCAACGGGCGCCCAGCTCTTGCATCTGGTTGATGCACAGCGCCGGTACGGCACTGACCCCCAGGCCGCTGGCGACCATGCGGCCGATGGTCGCCAACTGGTGGCTTTCGAAGGCCACGGCCAGTTTGCCGTGCTGGGGTGCCACATTCTGCTCCATCAGCAGGCGCACTGCCGAAGGGCGTTGCAGGGCGACGAAGTCTTCGGCCATCAGCTGTGCCCAGCTCACCTCGGGCAGCAGTGCCAGGGGCGAGTCGGCAGGCACCACCGCGACGAAACGGTCCATGTACAACGGGTGGAAGTCCAGCCCGTCGATGTTGTCCGGCTCGAAGCCGATGCCCAGTTCGACGCGGCGATGGCGCACCAGTTCCTGCACCTGTTCATTGATCACGTCATGCACGGTGACGTTGACCTTGGGGTAGCGTTGACGAAACACCTTGAGCGAGTGGGGCAGCAGGTTGCCGGCGAACGCCGGCATGGCTGCCACCGCCACGCGGCCCAGTTGCAAGGTAAAGCGCTGGCGCAGCATCTCCTCGGTGTCGTCCCAATCGGCCAGAAGCCGCCGTGCCAGTGGCAGCAGCACTTCGCCTTCGGCGGTCAGGCTGACGCTGCGCGTGGTGCGGCTGAGCAGGGCACCGCCGAGGTTTTCTTCCAGCGCCTTGATGGTCAGGCTGAGGGCGGGCTGTGAGACATGCAGGTGCTCTCCGGCCTGGGCAAAGCTTTGGTACTTGGCCACGGCGACAAAAGCACGCAGTTGCTTGACGTTCATGACGGGCCTATTTTTGTTTTGTAAAAGTTATCAATCGATGACGAAAACAAAATTAACAAATCAGTCGCTTGCGGTGAAGATGTCTGCACACGCTCACCGACAGCTTCGTCGGTTCAACAACTACAAAAGGCGGATCAGCATGGCCGGACTGGACAAGCGCGTTGCAACCTATGAACAGGCCCTTGAAGGCCTGACCGACAACATGACGGTACTGGCCGGTGGTTTCGGCCTGTGCGGCATCCCGGAAAACCTCATTGGCGAAATCAAGCGGCGCGGCGTCAAAGGCCTGACCGTGGTCTCCAACAACTGCGGCGTCGACGGCTTTGGCCTGGGTGTGCTGCTGGAAGACCGGCAGATCCGCAAGATGATCGCTTCCTACGTGGGCGAAAACGCCGAGTTCGAACGCCAGCTGCTCAGCGGCGAGCTGGAGGTGGAGCTGACTCCGCAGGGCACCCTCGCCGAGAAAATGCGCGCAGGAGGTGCCGGTATTCCGGCGTTCTACACCGCCACCGGCTACGGCACCCCGGTTGCCGACGGCAAGGAAGTGCGCGAGTTCAAGGGCCGCAAGTACATCCTAGAAGCGTCCATTACAGGCGACTTCGCCATCGTCAAGGGCTGGAAGGCTGACCACTACGGCAACGTGGTGTACCGCAACACGGCGCAAAACTTCAACCCGCTGGCGGCCACCGCCGGCAAGATCACCGTGGTCGAAGTGGAAGAAATCGTCGAGCCAGGCGTGCTGTTGCCCAGCGAGATCCACACCCCAGGCATCTATGTGGACCGCGTTATCGTCGGCACCTTCGAAAAGCGTATCGAAAAGCGCACCGTCAAGGCCTGAGCGCCATCCACCAGAACAACAAAGAGATCCTGACCATGGCACTGACCCGCGAACAGATGGCGCAACGCGTCGCCCGTGAACTGAAGGACGGCTACTACGTGAACCTGGGTATCGGCATTCCGACCCTGGTGGCCAACTACGTACCCGCCGACATGGATGTGATGCTGCAATCGGAAAACGGCCTCCTCGGCATGGGCGAATTCCCGACCGAAAGTACGATTGATGCCGACATGATCAACGCCGGCAAACAAACCGTCACCGCCCGCCGCGGTGCCTCGATTTTCGATTCGGCGCAGTCGTTCGCCATGATCCGCGGCGGCCACGTCGACCTGACCGTACTGGGCGCCTTCGAAGTGGACGTGCAGGGCAACATCGCCTCGTGGATGATCCCGGGCAAACTGGTCAAGGGCATGGGCGGTGCCATGGACCTGGTGGCTGGCGCCGATAACATCATCGTCACCATGACCCACGCCTCCAAGGACGGCGAGTCCAAGCTGCTGCCGCAGTGCAGCCTGCCACTCACCGGGGCTGGCTGCATCCGCAAAGTGCTGACCGACCTGGCCTACCTGGAAATCGAAGACGGCGCCTTCATCCTGCGCGAGACCGCACCAGGGGTGAGCGTCGAGGAAATCATCGAGAAAACCGCCGGCAAGCTGATCGTGCCGGATGATGTGAAGGAAATGACCTTCTAAGGCATCACGCGATCCTACCCTGTGGGAGCGGGTTTACCCGCGAATGCGTCGGTACATTCACCGCCGCATTCGTGGGTAAACCCGCTCCCACAGGTTTTTGTGTTGCCTGGCAACACGGTTTCACATCATAAAACCAATAAAAGGAATTCAACTGTGGCCGCTGAAATCCAAGACAGCCGCTCCGCCCGCTTTGCCTTGCGTTGTTCCAACTGGGCGGAACGCTGGTTCCCCGATTCCTGGGTGTTCGCCGCGCTGGCGGTGCTGTTGGTGTGCATCGGCGCGCTGGCCATGGGGGCCAAGCCGACCGACACCGCCAAAGCCTTTGGCGATGGCTTCTGGAGCCTGATCCCGTTCACCATGCAGATGGCCTTCGTGGTGATCGGCGGTTATGTGGTGGCCAGCTCGCCGCCTGCCGCACGGCTGATCGACCGTCTGGCGCGCATCCCAGGGAATGGTCGCTCGGCAGTGTGCTGGGTCGCACTGATCTCGATGTTGGCGTCCTTGCTCAACTGGGGCCTGTCGTTGGTATTCGGTGGCCTCCTGGTACGCGCCCTGGCACGGCGCACCGAGCTGAAAATGGACTACCGTGCCGCAGGTGCTGCTGCCTACCTGGGCCTGGGCGCGGTATGGGCACTGGGCCTGTCGTCATCGGCTGCTCAACTGCAAGCCAACCCGGCCAGCCTGCCCCCTTCGATCCTGTCGATTACCGGGGTCATCCCGTTCACCGAAACCATTTTCCTCTGGCAATCCGGTGTAATGCTGGCGGCGCTGGTAGTGGTGTCGCTGGTGATTGCCTACGCCACGGCCCCCGGCCCAAACAGTGCGCGCAGCGCCGAAGACTGCGGTGTTGACCCCAGTTTCACCGCGCCACCGGCACCGCAACGTACCCGCCCGGGGGAGTGGCTGGAGCACAGCCCGATCCTGATTCTGCTGCTGGTGGCCCTGGCCGCTGGCTGGCTGTACCAGGAGTTCGCCACCAAACCTGCGATCACGGCGATTTCCGGGCTGAACACCTACAACCTGTTGTTCATCATGCTGGGTGCCTTGTTGCACTGGCGCCCACGCAGCTTTCTTGACGCCGTCGCGAGAGCTGTGCCGACCACCACCGGGGTGCTGATCCAGTTCCCGCTGTATGGCTCGATTGCCGCCATCCTTACCCAGGTCAAGGGTGTGGATGAGCAGACCCTTGCGCATCACATCTCGCTGTTCTTCACCCAGATAGCCACCCATGACACCTATGCCGTGCTGATGGGCGTGTATTCGGCGGTGCTGGGCTTCTTCATCCCTTCGGGCGGTGGCAAGTGGATCATCGAAGCGCCTTACGTGATGCTGGTGGCCAACGACCTGCAGTACCATCTGGGCTGGGCGGTGCAGATCTACAACGCTGCCGAAGCTCTGCCCAACCTGATCAACCCGTTCTACATGCTGCCGCTGCTGGGCGTGCTAGGGCTCAAGGCGCGCGACCTGATCGGTTTTTCCTTCGTCCAGTTGCTGGTGCATGTGCCGTTGGTGCTGGTGTTGCTGTGGGCACTGGGTACGACGCTGCAGTACGTGCCGCCGGTAATGCCGTAGTTAAAGGGGCGCTCAGGCTTGGCGTCAGCTTTCAGACGCGTATCATGGCTGCCTCAGCCTGGGAAACCCGCGTCACATGTCTATCCGATTGAAACTGCTGCGTAAGAAACTGGGGATGACTCTGGAAATGCTGGCCGAAAAGACCGGCATGACCAAAAGCTACCTGTCCAAGGTCGAGCGTGGCCTCAACACACCCTCGATCGCAGCCGCGTTGAAGCTGGCGCGGGCGCTGAACGTCAATGTTGAAGAGCTGTTCGCCGAAGAACAGACAGGGGCGAGCCGCTACAGCCTGGTGCGCCATGGCGAACGCCAGGCTTTGGTCGGCGATGGGCAAGGGCCGGGGTATGCGGCCCTCACGAGCCAGGTGGGGCAGCGCAGCCTGTTGCCGTTTCTGATCCAGCCGCCTTCCGAATTCAGTGACCCCACGTTCAAGGAGCATCAGGGCGAGGAGTTCCTGTTCGTGCATGCCGGCCAGGTCGAGGTGGATTTCATGAACGAGCGGGTGCTGCTGGAACAGGGCGATGCCCTGCATTTCAACGCCCAGACACCCCACCGGCTGCGCTCGGTGAGTGCGCAGCCGGCACAGTTGCTGGTCGTGGTTCACCACGCGGACGAATGAACAGCAGCGGGCGTGCGGCATGGCCCCCTGCCTTCTGGACCGTGACCCACAGCCGCCATTACGACAACGTGGCGCTGCACATTCTGCGTGTCGATATTTTGACGATATCGCCCATCTCCCATTGAATTTTATTATGGTGTCGGATCATTGACGTAGTGTCATTGTGCCCATAAGCTCAACTCAACAGCGAAACAACTCCCGCCACACCACGCCAATAACTAATTGATTTTCCTGTTTTTTGGAGGGGCGTATGCGCACGACTCTGATTATCAAATCGATGTTTTTGCTGGTGTTGCTGAGTGGTGCCGCTCGCGCAGCAGATTCGTATGTAAATCAAAACAGTATCATTCCTGTTTCAACCGCAGGCTGGTTGTTGGCGTTTGCTGTTGTCGGCTTTGTGCTGGTGGCTAACAGAAGAAAGATCTGAACCTGATCGGCGCGTTTATAAAGTACAACGCGTTGCCCCAAGCCTTGGGCCTGGCTTGTGAATTCCCCAACCGTTGCTATATTCCCATTAGCCCATGAGGCCCACGGTTGCAGTACGTTGCAGCCTGCGTATACAGCGTCAAGGTAAAGGCCTCCAGGAAGGTAGGGGCCATCGCGGCGGATGTCGGTCGCGAAGCGGAGCGAGAGTTGGTGTGCTGTTCTCATTCAGTGCTCTTTGTCGGGCCATTTGGCCGGAGGGACCCTCATGAAGCGTTCATTGATTGCCGCATTCTGCATGCTGACGGTGTGGTCTGGCGTCAGCAGCGCAGCCCCGAGTAGTGCGGCATACCTGCTTAGCCCCGGTGATGTCGTCATGGTTTCGGTGTGGCAGGAAGACAGCCTGCGTCAAGAAGCCACCGTACTTCCCGATGGCAGTATTACCTTCCCCCTGGCCGGGCGCATCGATGTTGCCGGGCTGGATGTCACTGCAGTTGAAAAGCAAGTCGCTGCCAAACTCGAAAAGTTCCTCCCCGACCCGAACGTCAGCGTTGTCGTCAAGAGCATCGCCGGCAACCTGGTCTATGTCCAAGGCAAAGTGATCAAGCCGGGCCCGGTGCAAATGGCAGGCCCTACGGCGGTGCTTCAGGCCCTGAGCATGTCGGGCGGCCTGGACAAGTTTGCGGACGAAAGCGAAATCAAGGTGGTCCGTGGCACTGGCGCTTCCCAAAAGATCCTGCCCGTGCGATATAAGGACCTGGTGTCTGGGCGGGACATGTCCACCAACATCCAACTTCAGGCTGGCGACACGCTGGTCGTTCCTTGATCTTGCCTTTAATAAGAACTTTTAATGCCTCTTCTTAAAACAACACGCATTGCAACGGCAATTCTGGTGTTGCCGTTCACGGACGCGGTCCTGGCGGCAAATTGGCAGTCCACGGTGGTGGTACCGACATCCGTCGAATACGACAGCAACCCTTTGTTGCTGACGTCGGGGGAAAAGGGCATAACGCGCACGATCATTGCGCCGGACTACACCCTGATCGGTACCTTCGACCGTGACGAACTGAGGTTGGGGTTGGGCATGCATGTGTTGCGCTCATCCGACACGGACATAGTCAAGGACCGGGAAGACCCTGACCTGAGCCTGGGCTGGCAGCGCACGACCGAGCGTGGGCGTTTTGGCCTGGTGGCACGCTACAACGAAAGCTCGACCTTGTCGGGAACCGTGCTGGACACTGGTGTGATCACCACCGACGGTACACAAAAGCTGTATACGCTGACCGGCAACTGGAGCCAGGCGGTTACCGAACGCAGCACCCTGAGTAACGAAACCACATACAGCCGTGCCCGTTATGACATCAGTACGCTGACGGGTTACGACGAATTGGCGAACGTCTTTACTTGGACCTACGCCTGGAACGAGCGGGCCGACCTTTACACCCGTTTCGGCGCGCGGCGGTATGAGCCCGAGCAAGACCTTACCGCGACAGCCTCCAATAGCTACACCCCAGCAGTGGGGATCAAGTACCAGCTTTCGGAACGCCTGAGTGCCGACGCGCACGTAGGCGTCAACGAAGTATCCGGTGACGAAGGCGGCCGGCGCGGGGAGGGCGGCGTATCGCTGCTGTACACCGGTGTGCGCGCAGATGCCAGTTTTACTGCCGAACGCAGCACGGTGGCCAGCGCCGAAGGTGGCTTCGCCGAGCTGGACCAGGTACGCGGTGTGTGGAGTTACGCGGTCAGCGAGCTGAACCGGGTGGGCGCGGACGCGGCCTGGCAAGACAGCAAGGGGCAGAGCCCCAACACGTTGCAGACTTACAGCGTATGGGCCAGCCGCCAGTTTTCGCCGTACTGGGACCTGCGCCTGTCGCTGATGTACAAGGAACGGCAGCAGGACCATGTAGCGGATGCAACCGCGACGATCGTTGGTTTGACGTTGACGTACAGGTACCCCGACATCTGAACTTCAGGCAGGTGGCCCCATGAAGTCTGACTACGAACTCTCCCTCAGGGATTACATCGCCATTATCAAGGACAGGGCCCTGGTGTTAGGGGTGAGTGCCGCAGTCATTCTTGCCGCGACCGTGGCTGTCGCGTTGATGGTGCCGCCGATCTACCAGTCGACCGGCACTATCCTGGTGGAGTCGCAGCAGATTTCACCCGAGCTGGTGTCTACCAACAACACCAGCTTCGCCGATGAGCGCATCGAGGTGATCCGCCAGCGGGTGATGACCCGTGAGAACCTGCTGCGCATCATCGGCAAGTACGACCTGTTCGCCGACAAGCGCCTGAGCGAAAGCGACAAGATCGACCAGATGCGCAGTGCTATCGTGGTCGAAACCCTTACCACGTTTGTGCGCGGGCGGGGTGAAGCCACCGTGGCGTTCAATGTGTCCTTCGAACACAAGCAGGCGCAAGTGGCCAAGGAAGTGGCTGACGAACTGGTGACGCTGTTCCTCAACGAGAACCTCAAGCAGCGCACCGAGCGGGCCAACGAAACCACCGAATTTCTCACCCAGGAGGCCAACAAGCTGGGCGCCGAGTTGGCCAGCTTGGAAAACCAGCTGGCCGACTTCAAGCAAGCCCATGCCAACGCCTTGCCCGAGCACCAGACCCTGCGCATGAACATGCTGTCACGCTCGGAGCTGGAATTCCGTGAAGTCGACCGTGACTACAAGGCTGCCCAGGAAGAGCTGCGCTACCTTGAGCTGGAATTGTCTGCCGCCAATGCTGGCCTGGCCACCAAGGCAACCGAAGGCAGTAAATCAGCGAGCGCCGACCAGCCCGAGGACCTGCCCAGCCTGAAGGCTGAATACGCCCGCTTGCTGACCCGCTACAAAGACGCTCACCCGGATGTGGTGGCGATCAAACGCAAGATTCAGGCACTCGAAGCCACGGGTGGTCGCACGGCAGCGGCTTCCACGGTGAGCCTCGACGTTGCCCGCGTGCGCGCCAAGATGAGTGCAGCCCAGGAACGTATCAGTTCGCTGGCCGATCAGAAGCGCGAACTGACCAAAAAGATGGAAGGCTACGAGGCCGAGATCCTCGAAGCACCGCAGGTCGAACGTGGCCTGGTGACCTTGATGCGCGACCACGACAACGCCCGCAAGAAGTACGAAGAAATCCGCGCCAAGGAAATGGGCGCGAAGATTACCGAAAGCCTGGAACAGGAAAACAAAGCCGAGCGCTTCGTGCTGCTGGAGCCACCGTTGATGCCAGAGAAGCCGATCAAGCCCAACCGCAAGAAAATCGCGGCCCTAGGGCTGGTGCTGGCGCCGGCAGGTGGTGGTGCGCTGGTGATGCTGCTGGAAATGCTCAACCAGCGTGTGCGCGGCGTCGGTGCCCTGGAAAACCTGCTGGGCAAACGCGTGTTGGTGGCGGTGCCGTACATCGATACCAAAGCGGATGTGGCCAGGCGTAAACGCTGGCGGAACGGGTTGATCCTGGCGGCGCTGGTACTGGCGGCTATCATGGTAGTGCTGGTGCACGTGTTCTACATGCCACTGGATGTGCTGTTGTTCAAAGTCATGTCTCGGTTTGCATAGGGAAAGCAGTGATGGACAGGATCAAGCCGGCTATTGGCAATAACGTTCACCCGGTGACGCCGGGAACTCCCCAGGCCTTGTCACCAGCCCCGGGGACGGCACTGGCGGAAGTGCCTGGCCAGTTCGACTACGTGAACACCAAGGTTGTGCCGCTTCGCCCGGAGCACCTTGAGCGTCACCGCATCGTGGCCTACAACAAGAACTCCAGCATGAATGGGCCGATCGACCTGCTGCGCACGCAGGTACTCAGGCTTATGGACGAAAACGGCTGGCGCACCCTGGCCATCACCTCACCCACACCTGAGGCGGGCAAGACGGTGCTGGCGATCAACCTGGCCATGAGCATCGCCCACCACACCACCAAGACGGCGCTGCTGGTGGACTTCGACTTGCGCCGGCCCAAGGTCGGCAGCAGCCTGGGGCTGCCCATGGAACAGGCGCTGAACGAGTTTTTGACGGACAAGGCCGAACTGCAGGAGTGCCTGGTCAACCCGACCCTGCCGCGCTTTGTCGTGTTGCCAACACGGGTACCTGTGCCGTTGTCGACCGAGATGCTGTCGTCGCCCAAGGTGAACAACCTGATCAGCGACTTGCGCAACCGCTACGAGTCGCGCATCTGTATTTTCGACTTGCCACCGTTGCTTAGCTCTGATGATGCGATCACCGTGATACCCAAGTTCGACTGTGTATTGCTGGTGGTGGCCAACGGGATGAACAACAAGAAGGAAATCGAGGATTGCCTGCATCACCTGGGGCAGGTGAACCTGATCGGGACTGTATTGAACAAGGCTGACGAGCAACCGCGCACCTACTATTGAGGCTCAAGACCTCGGGGCGCACAGCGCCCCCAAGGATGTCAGCCCTAATGCAGGGTCCAGGGGTGCTGCAACTCCCACTGCCACGCATGCCGCACAATCTGCTCCAGCGATACAAACTCCGGCCGCCAACCCAATACGTTCATTGCCTTGCTGGCATCCGCCACCAGCCGGGGCGGGTCGCCGGCGCGACGCGGGGCGTCTATTACGTGGATTTCACGCCCAGTCACCGCACGGGCAGTATCGATCACTTCCTGCACTGAAAAACCATGGCCATTGCCGAGGTTGAACGCCGTACGATCGCCACCCGCCAATAGATAGTCCACCGCCAGTGCATGCGCCGTCGCCAGGTCGGCCACATGGATGTAGTCGCGTATACAGGTGCCATCCGGCGTGTCGTAATCCCGGCCAAACACTGTCACCGCCTCGCGTCGGCCCGAGGCAGCCTGAAGGATCAGCGGGATCAGGTGGGTTTCCGGTTCGTGGCGCTCTCCCAGCTGGCCCTCCGGGTCAGCGCCTGCCGCATTGAAATAGCGCAGGCAAACCGATTTCAAGCCATAGGCCCGGTCGAAGTCCTCGAGAATCTGCTCGACCATCCATTTGCTCAGCCCATACGGGTTGATTGGTCCCTTGGTATGCGCTTCATCGATTGGAATATAGAGCGGGTTACCGTAAACGGCCGCGCTGGAAGAAAACACCAGATGCTTGATGCCGGCATTCACCATGGCCTGCAGCAGGCTAAGGGTGGCCGCGACATTATTCTGGTAGTACTTGCCAGGCGCGCTGACCGACTCACCTACCTGGATGAACGAGGCAAAGTGAAAGACAGCATCAAAGCGGCACACGCCAAACAACACATCCAGTGCGGCCTCGTCGGCGATATCCAGCTTGGCCCATTGGACGCCAGGTGCAGGTGCAACCAGGTCAGCCACCACCACCTCGTGGCATGCAGCGATCAAGTGCTTGACCATGTGCGAGCCAATGTAGCCGGCGCCACCGACAACCAGGAACTTCATCCGCACCTCCTGTGACCCGCTGATTTACAGACGCAGTGAACCGTCCCTGAACAGTACAGGTGAATTGGCCAGCTACAGGTGACTTGAGCGTAGATGGCCAGATGCCCTATTTCAAGAACAGCCAGTTGGACATGTAGTTGCCGTCGAGCGTAATGACGTAATGCCCGTCGTTGTACGTTGCCGGCAGCGGCTTGAGTTGGATCTGCGCATCATGCGCGAACAGCTTCAGCCCGGCGGGCGCCTTGATGGTCAGGCTGCCCTCGAAGGGTTCGACATTGAATGGCGTCTTGTCATCGGCCTTGGGCATGGCGCGGGTACCCAATGACAGCAGCAGCTCCCGTGACTGGCCCAGCGGTTTGCCGTCCAGGCTCTGTACCGCGACGCTGGCGTAAGGCGTTTTCGTTTGCACCTGAATGGCCCCCAGGCTGATCGAGCGGCCACCCAGCCAGCCGGTGGCGGCCTGGGTCAGTGGTGTATCGATGGTGTAGATGCCTTGTTGCCAGTTGCGCTTGAGCTCGCCGGTGTCGGTTACCGACTCGGTAGCATCGGTGGCCAGCAGCGATTGCCCCGGGTCTTGCAGCACTTGCGCACCTGCGGGAATGGCGGCCGGTTTCAACCACGGCAACTCCGGGGTTTGCGGCAGGGCAATCTGCAGTTGGCCCTTCTCCATGGCTGTGCGCAACAAAGGCGAGTTTCGTGGGGTGATCTCTTGGTTGTAAAGGGTGGCGGGCGTCGGGGCGAATACGTAATGGGTGGTGGCAGGCTTCACATCGGCACGGCGATAGAGCAGGGCGGCAGCGGGCAGCGTGGCGATCATCGCGGGGTCGTTGTAGGCGTGCCAGTTGTCCGCTGTGCGCCAGCCCGGGTTGAAGGCCTGCTGGCTGTAGGCATATTGCATCAGCGCGTCCCAGCCCTGGTGGCTGGCAGTGCCGGCCACGTACAGCGGCAGTGAGTGGCGGTCGGGCAGTGGGAAAGGCTCGGCGTTCCATTCGGTGACGGTCAGCGGTTTGCCCACGACCTGGGCGGCGGCGATCCAGTCGATCATGCCGTCGCTGGTCAACGGGTTCTTCTCCAGTTGGCTGATGGCGCCGTAGCTGTGGGCATCGACGACGTCGCCTGCGGTCAGGGCCGGCAATGCGCTCAGGCCATTGCCGCCCCAGGTGCTGGTGGTGGCGATCGGCACCTTTACCCCCACACTGCGCAGGTGAGCGATCATGTCGGCGTTGAAGCGCTGTTCCAGGTCGTTGAGGAGCAGCTTCGACGGGCCGTGCTCCCACGCGTGCCAGGTTTGGTCGACGGGCAGGTTGTACTGCCTGGCGAAGGCTTTGGCCGCTGCCATGTAGCGCTCGCTGTGGCGCGGTACATCCTTGTTCGGCATCAGGGCGTTGCCGTAGTGTTGGGTAAGGTCGTTCTCGTTGGTGATCAGCACGGCGGCGATGGCCGGGTCGTCCTTGTAGGCAAGGCCCGTGTACGCGTTCACATGGGTCAGGTACTGCTCGGCAAAGCGCTTCATCGCCGCTTGAATACTGTTGTTCACATAGGCATAGCCCTTCAGGTCGACGCGGTCATCCTTCTTGGGCAGCTCATCGAAATCGTCAATGTTGTCGTTGGCGGTAAGTGCGCGCTGTACGTGCATGTCCAGCCAGATGTAGATGCCTTCGTCCTTGAGCGCCTTGATCCACAGGTCGAGCTTGCGCAGTGACTCGGCGCTGAGCTGCTGGGTGTCGCGCACCAGGGTGCCGTCGCCGAACACGTTCGGGCTGACCCAGGGCGAGTCGTGGTGGTGCAGGCGCACCAGGTTGAACCCCAGGGCGGACAGGCGCTTGGCCTGTTGGCGAATTTCGTCGTCGGGGCTTTTGAACAGCGAATAGGCAGACAGGTTGGTGCCCCAGAAACGCACGGGGGTGTTGTCTTCGAACATCAGTTGTTCACCCACGGCCTTGACGAACCCATGTTTGCCTGCGGGTTTTTCCGCCGCGTTGAGGAACGACAGGTCCACCGGCGAGGTGCGCCAGTCCAGCTGGTCATCCGGCCAACTGGCAGGGTCGGCCAGGCCGAAGCGCTCAGTGGGCGTGGGCCCCAGCTCGATGTCGCCGGTCACGTTGAGTACAGCCTTGAGTTGTTGCTTGCCGGCGCTGATCAGGTCTTTGTACAGGAACGCACGCAATTCGGACGGGTTGCCACGCTCGAAATACACCTTGGCCAGCGGCGGGTCGAAGCGCATCTCGATGCGCCGGCCTTGGTCAGCCTTGCCCCAGGACCAGCCGCGGTTGTCGGCCAGCAGTTGGGGCGCACCCATATCGCCGGCGATTTGCGCCGGGTCGAACTGGAACACCATGCCGCCACCCATCACCCCGGTCTGCCGGCTATGGGCATCCAGGTCGAAGGCCCAGCTCAGGGTTTGTGCTTGCTCCTTGCGGATATCAGCTGCCAGGTCGAAGTCCAGCTCTTTGTTCTTGCCCCGCAGCGTGTACTGATAGGGGCCACTGACCTTGAAGTCGGTATAGAAGCCGGTCCAGCTCCAGTTGGCGGCCCAGAAGTCGAACTTGGCCTTCATCACCGGGCCACCGCCGTGTGTCACGGTGGGCAGCCCATTCTGTTCGTCGACACTGACCTGCCAGCCGGAGCCCCAGCCGGCCAATGGCAGCAAGACCAGGCCGGCAATGGCAGAAAGGCGTACGATAGGACGCAGGGAAAGCACGTTCATGAACATTACCTGGGTTGTAGGCCGGGTTCGGCCAGTTCCATGGCCTGGCTGTCGTGCAGCCGGCGAACCATCTGGATGTAAGCCACGCCCAGCCCGGCGATGGACCAGTACACCACCGGGATGAAGGTGATGCTGCTGACGGTGAAGATGATCACCAGAATGCCGATCAGTGTCGCCAGCAACACCCGGCCGAGCTGTCGTCGTTCATCATCCTTGTCGGCGAAGCTGAGCATGGCCCTGCGGATCCCGCGCAGTACCACGGCAAAGAACGCCACGAACAGCCCGAGCCCCACCAGCCCGACCCGCAGCGCCAGGTTGATGTAGGTGTTGACGATGTCGATGATGCCTTCGCCCTGGATCATCGACTGCATTTCCGGGGTGTTGCGGAAGTCGAACGAGCCGAACAGCGGGTTGCGCTGGATAACGATCCAGGCGTTGTCCATCAGCCGCTCGCGGTAGGTGATGTTTTCTTTTTCCAGGTTGCCAATGAAGGGCAGCAAGTCCAGCACCTTTTCGCCGCCGGGCACGATGGTGAGCAAGGGCAGGGCCAGCATGCCGGCTGCGCCCAGTAGCGCCAGGCGCTTGACGGCACCTTTGCCCAGGGCAATGAACACCACCACGATGACCACGACGCCGATCCACGGGCCGCGTGACAACGGTGCGAACAGCCCGGCGGCCAGTAGCAGGGCGCCCATGGCTTTGTGCAGCGGGCGTTGCACATAGCCCTGGACGAACAGGAACAGGCCGATCGCCACACTCATCACATAGCCCAGGGCAATCGCCTGGCCGGTGGTGACGCTGGCCCGCAGTGCGCCGCCGCGGCTGAGGTAACCCGACATGCTCCAAGGCACGCCCATGGCATCGACCAGGGCGCTGTACAGCAGCCAGTGGCGTACATATTCGGCCACGGCGATCAGTGCCATGACGAAGGACGTGAGCACGAAGGCCAGCATGGCGTCCTTGAAGTCGCTTATCTGGCGCAGGCCGCGGCTGGCCACGTAATACGGCAGGAGGACGTCGACATACAAGTACAGCGCCTGGCGCAGGGTGTCGGTGGGGGTGGTTTCGCGCAAATACAGCACGCTCATCAGCACCAGGCCAGCCGCCAGCAGCTTGTCGGCCCAGGTGCGGCCAAAGCGCAGGGTGCCTGCCTGGCGGCTTAGCTGCAGCGCGGCGGGCAGCAGCACGCACAGGGTGAGCAGGCGGATGTGGTTCAGGTCGACCAAGTAGTTGACCACGCCGAATCCGGGCACCTGCACTGACGCAGGCGGGATGAGGAACAACAGCATGTAGAACAGTGCCATGGGGTTGTGTTCGCGGCGCCCGGCAATCAGCAGGATGACCGCGCCCGCGCCCAGATACAGCCAGAAGCTGTGCGAGACGAAAGCCAGCACCGTCAGCAGGAACCACAAGTTGCGCCGGCGCTTGAAATCCGCGAGCGGAATCAGGTCGGTGGCAGGGCGCCGCGCAAGCAGGAAGACCACGCTCGCCAAAAACAGGATGACGATCAACGCACGAAAATGTTCAGGCATCGGCTATGTACACCTTTCCCTCGGTGGGCAACGGCTAGCATCGTGGCTAATTGAAACTATAGTGACTTTTAGCCAATCAGTCAGAGATTGAAGTCATGCCGTCGATTGATGTGTCAGCCACCGCAAGCCTGCGTCAGCGGGCCATGAGGGCCGGGTCCTGGAACCTGGTGTCGCAGGTGGCGTCACAGGTCATGCGCCTTGGCGGCAACCTGATCATGGCCCGCTTGCTGCTGCCGGAAATGTTCGGGGTGATGGTCATTGCCACCACCGTTTCGGTACTGCTGCACCTGCTGTCCGATGTCGGCCTGCGCCAGAACATCATCCAGAGCCAACGGGGTGACGACCCGGACTTTCTCAATACCGCATGGACCGTGCAGATCATCCGCGGCTTCGTACTGTTCGGCCTGACCCTGTTGCTGGCTTTGTGTGCCTGGGTGGCGCAGGTCGAAGAACTGTGGCCGGCAGATTCCACCTATGCCGCGCCCGTGTTGCCGATGGTGCTGGCGGTTACCGGGCTGTCGGCGGTCATCTGGGGGTTCCAGTCCACCAAGATAGACGTGGCGGTACGCACTTTCCAACAGAAGCGTGTGGTACTGGTAGACCTGGCGTCCCAAGCAGCCGGCTTGGTGGTGATGCTGGTGCTGGGCTTGCTGACCCATTCCATCTGGGCGTTGGTCATTGCCGGCCTGGTGTCTGCCGTGGCCTGGACCGTGCTGGGGCACACGGCGTTGGAGGGGCCGAACAACCACCTGCGCTGGGACCGTACGGCGCTTACCGAACTGATCGTGTTTGGCCGCTGGATCCTGCTGTCGTCGATGGTGGGCGTGCTGGCCATGTACGGCGACCGCATCCTGTTTGGTGCGAGCATGTCGGCGGCGCAGCTGGGGGTGTATTCGATTGCCGTGCTGATCCTGGGCGCGGTGCAGACCGCACTGATGAAGATTGTCGGCGCCGTGGCGCTTCCTGCCTTCAGCGAAGCGGCCCGGGCCGCTGACAAAGAGCGGCTTAAAGCGCTGTATCACCGCTTCCGCCTGCTGGTCGACCTGCTGGTGCTGTTCATCTGCGGTGGCTTCCTGACCGCCAGCCCTCTGCTGATCGGCTGGATGTACGACGAGCGATACAGTGAGGCAGGCTCGATGCTGGCGATTCTTTCGCTGTCGTTCATCGTATTGCGCTATACCTTGGCTCATCAGGTGTGGATCGCCTTGGGCCTGACCAAGTATCAGGCCATGGACAACATCATCCGCCTAGTCTCGCTGTGGGGGCTGCTACCGTTGCTGTTGGCGATTGGCGGTGTGGAATGGGCCATCTGGGGTGTTGCCCTACATACCGTGCCCACGCTGGTGCTGGTTGTGTACGTGAATTGCAAGCTAGGTATCTTCAGTCTCAAACGTGAGCTGGTGGTGCTGCCGATGCTACTGGTCGGGGCACTGTGCGGGGCGCTGTTGACGGCCTTTTTCAACTGGCTGTGATGCAGCGTGCTGGGTGTAAATTCAATGGGTACAGGTCACGGGATCATGGGGAAGCTTATTTTTTGTAATGCGCAACTGGGGCGTAGGGGCTTTCTCCAGAGTTGTGTCTTGCTGGGCGTCGGTGGCGCCGTATTCGGCGCTTCTGCAGCCGTTGCTGGCAAACCTGTCGAAAAGCCGGGGTTCGTGGTGATCAACGGCTGGGTATTGCCGTCCCGTTACTTCCGGAACGAGCCAGCATGATCAAGGACTATCAGCAGCAGAAGGTGCTGCGCGATCATTACGATTTTTGCATCATCGGCGCCGGCCCGGCAGGTATTACCCTGGGCCTGCGCCTGGCCGCCGCGGGCTGGAGCGTGTTGCTCGCCGAGGGCGGCGGGCGTGAGTATGCGCCGCACTCGCAAGGCTTGTATGCCTGCGCGTCCACGGGCCTTGAACTGTACGCCGAGGAAACCCGCCTGCGTTACCTGGGCGGTACATCCAACCATTGGGCTGGCCGCTGTCGTCCTTTTACGCCCTCCGACTTTTCTATCCCCCCGCCAGGCGACCTGCCTGGCTGGCCCATCGCCTATTCGGAGATCGAAGGCTACCTGCCTGCGGCCATGGATATCGTCGACCTGCCGGCCGGGGCGGATTTTCGTGCCATGAATACCGGCCTCAACGGTGGCGATTTCGAACCCGATCGTTTCCTGCTGAGCACACCCACGCGCTTTGCGCAGAAATACGCCACGGCCCTTGAACAGACCAAAGGCCTGGACGTGTTCATCAATTGCAACTGCGTGGACCTGGAGTTCGACAAGGGGTCCGGGCACCTGGCCGCCGTGATCCTGTCCGACTACGAACGCAATCGGCAGCGCCTGGTGGCAAGCAACTTCATTCTGGCCACCGGTGCCATCGAGAATGCCCGGCAGTTGCTCAACAGTGAAACCTTGGTGGGCGCGGGCGTGGTGAACAAGGACGGGCTGGTTGGCGGGTGCTTCATGGAGCACCTGAACATCGACCTGGGGACCTTCATCCTCAAGTCCGGGCAGGACCCGGAGCCACGCCAGTACTACACCACCGATGCCTTCGTCGATGAGTACAAGGCCGGCAAAGGCAACGTCACCGCCGCCTTGCTGGCCGATGTGCAAACCTATGGGCGTACCGCCGAGGTTAAACATTTTCTCGAAAACCTGGCCTGTGACTGGGGCTTCGCCAGCAAGGTAGCGTTCGTTGCCAAGTTCAGCTGCCCCGGTGATGGCGTGATCAGTACGATGATCGAGCAATTCCCCAACCTGCACAGCCGTATTTCGCTGCTGGACGAGAAGGACGCACTGGGCGTTGCCAAGGTCAATGTCAACTGGGCACTGACTGCCGATGACCGGCACACCATCAAGTGCATTGGCAGCGAGCTGGCCAAGCAGTTCGCCGACATGGACCTGGGCTTTGTCAAGCTCAACGACTTTGTCTACGACACGTCGATCGCGCTGAAAATGGCCCCGCATGCCCATCACATGGGCACCACGCGCATGGCCGCGTCGCCGCAGTACGGTGTGGTCGATACCAACTGCAAGGTGTTCGGTACCGAAAACCTGTACATCGCCGGCAGCAGTATTTTCGCCAAGGGCGGCGCCTCCAACCCGACCATGCCGCTGCTGCAGTTTGCCGTGCGGCTGGCCGACCACCTCAATGCCAAGATGACGGCGGCCAGAGGCGCCGTGGCGTGACGCTAGTTGTACACGGGTTGAGAGCGCTGCGGTCAGCAACCAGAAGAACGAGACCGGAACGCCTCAGGGACATTCCAGACGGATTTGATTGCGAGGCCAGGCAGTATGAAGGGATGGATACGCAAGGCAGTGGCGCATTATGCCCATGCAACCGGGCGGGGCGGCACGTTCTACAGGCGGTTCTGCAGGCCTTCAGGGCTTGAATGGGGCGCTTACCTCGCCCGCTGGGGCAACTTTCACTCGGTCGGCACCAACTTCTTTGTCAATACAGGCTGCAAGTTCCTCGACCCGTCGCTGGTACGCATTGGCAATAGTGTGGGCCTTTCCGACTGCACGCTGATCGGTCATGACGGGGTGGTATTGCTGATCGAGCATCGCTTCGGCAAGCACCTGGATTCAGTCGGGTTCATCGATATCAAGGACAACTGCTTCATCGGCCACGGTGCGATCATCATGCCCCGTGTGACCATCGGGCCGGAATCGATCGTGGCTGCCGGCGCGGTAGTGACTAAGGATGTACCGCCAGGCACTGTCTACGGCGGCAACCCGGCTGAATTCATCTGTACCACCGAACAGCTGATCCAACGGGTGGAAGCGCGTTGCGAAGCCTACCCGTGGATCGACCTGGTCAAGCAGCGCAATGGCGCCTACGACCCGGAAGTGGAGCCGCTGCTGATGGCGCAAAGGCGTCAGTATTTCTTCGGAGACAGCAAAAATGGCTAGCAAACCTGTGGATGTCATGGTGGTCAACTTCAATACCGCCGGGCTGCTGCAGCCGATGTTCGACGCCCTGCGCCGCGCCGACGGCGAGCGGCTGGCCAGCTACCTGGTGGTGGACAACGCATCACGCGATGACTCGGTGCAGCGCATGGCCCAGGTGTGTCCCGAAGCACTGCTGCTGAGCAACCAACAGAATGTGGGGTTCGGCCGGGCCAACAACCAGCTGCTGGCACACCTGAAGGGCAAGTACGCGTTGCTGCTCAATACCGATGCCTTTGTCGCCGCCGACTCCTTGCAGAAAACCCTGGACTACATGGAGGCCCACCCGGAGTGCGGCGTGCTGGGAGTGCGCCTTGAGGGCCGAGACGGTGACCTGCAGCCCAGTTGCCGCTACTTCCCCACGCCGCTCAATGTTTTTGTCGGGCGTACCGGGTTGGGGCGGTTTTTCCCGGGGCTGAAAATGGTCGACGAAATGAACTGGGACCACGCATCGGTTCGCGAATGTGACTGGTTGCCCGGCTGCTTCTACCTGGTACGCCGCGAAGTGCTGGACAAGGTGGGCCTGTTCGACCCTCGCTACTTCCTTTATTACGAAGAGGTGGACCACTGCAAGCGGGTGAAGGCGGCGGGCTGGAAGGTGGTGTTCTATCCGCATACAACCGTGGTGCACATCGGCGGTGAAAGCTCCAAATCGGTGGCCGAGCTGGAGGCGGCAAGCCGACAGATCTCAGCGTACCAGATCGAAAGCGAGTTGCTGTACTTCCGCAAGCACCACGGCGTGGCGGGGCTGGCCCTGCACATGCTGCTGGTCACCTTGGGTGACCTGGTGCTGGCACTCAAGGCGCTGTTGAAACGACGCGGCTGGGGCGCGATACAGGCCTGCTGGCGTCATTGCCAGGCAACCTGGTCATTGTTGTTCAAGACCCGGTACGCCAGCCAGGCGACAAGGTAGGTGGAGCCATGTTCGAGAATATTCGTGCTGACCTGCGGGCCCACGGCGGTGACTGGGGCGCCCAGGGGTTCTGGGTACTGCTGGTGTATCGCTTTGGCCGCTGGCGCTATACCGTGCGCCCGGCGCTGCTGCGCAAGCTGTGCTCGTTGATCTACAAGGTGCTGTTCAAATTCGTGCAAATCATCACCGGCATCGAACTGCCGTGCGAAGTGGTGATTGGCCGCAACTTCGTCATCGACCATTTTGGCGGCATCGTTGTCAGCGGCTATGCCCGCTTTGGCGATGACTGCCGCATCCGCAACGGCGTGGTGGTGGGCCTGAAGAATGTCGACGAGCCGATTGCCCCGGTGTTCGGCAACAACGTCGATATCGGCACCGGGGCCAAGGTGCTGGGCAGTATTCGCATAGGCAACAACGTGATCATCGGCGCCAATGCCGTGGTACTGGTGGATGTGCCGGACAACGCGTTGGCGGTAGGGGTGCCGGCCACCATCAAGACCAGGCAGCCGGCTGGCACGGCGCCCGTTGAGTGAGGCTTATGGCAACGGTAATCGGTGTGGTGGTCATCGGCCGCAACGAAGGCGTACGCCTGGAGCGATGCCTGCGTTCGCTGATGCAAGGTGTGGGCAAGGTCGTGTACGTCGACTCGGGTTCCACCGACGGTTCGCCGCAGCTGGCCCGCAGCCTGGGTGTGGAGGTACTGGCGTTGGACATGCGTGTTCCGTTCACTGCCGCGCGCGCCCGCAACGAAGGCTTTAGCGCCTTGCAGCGGCTGTTGCCGTCGATGCAGCTGGTACAGTTCGTCGATGGTGACTGCGAGGTGGATGCCCGCTGGCTGGCCACGGCGCAGGCATTTCTCGATCAGCACCCCGAGGTGGCAGTGGTGTGTGGCCGCCGCCGTGAGCGCTTCCCGGAACGATCGGTGTACAACCTGTTGTGCGATCTGGAATGGGACACCCCCATCGGTGAAGCCAAGGCCTGTGGCGGCGATGCGTTGATGCGCGCAGATACCTTCGCTGCCGCGGGCGGCTTCCGCGCTGACCTGATCGCTGGCGAGGAGCCCGAGCTGTGCGTGCGCTTGCGAGGCCATGGCTGGAAAGTCTGGCGCCTGGACGCCGAGATGACCCTGCACGACGCGGCCATGACCCGTTTCAGCCAATGGTGGCGGCGCAGCCTGCGTGCCGGCCATGCCTATGCCGAAGGGGCCTACCTGCATGGGCAGCCGCCAGAGCAGCACTGGTTACGCGAGTCACGCCGGGCCTGGTTGTGGGGCTTGGGCATTCCTGTGGTGATAGTGCTGGCTTGCCTGCTGTTGGGTGGCTGGTGCCTGCTTTTGCTATTGATTTATCCACTGCAGGCTGTGCGCCTGGCCCGGCGTGGTGGCAAATCGGCGCGCGAGAACTGGCTGCAGGCGGTATTCCTGGTGCTGGGCAAGTTCCCGGAAATGCTCGGCCAGCTGAAATTCATGCGCCACCGCTTCGCGGCTGGCAAATCGGCTTTGATCGAGTACAAGTGAGAGAGACCCATGATGCTCGGCGCCCTCGTGAAAAGCGTGTTTACCCTGCAACCGGGCTACTCGTTGCGGGCATTGAACAACAAGTACAAGTTGACCCGAGAGATTGTCAGACAATGGCCTGAGCTGAACGCCTTCATGCAGCGCATGACGGCGGCGCTGGGTCAGCAGGGGCTGCAGCGGCTGGGTGTGGATTGCATCGGCGTGGTGCAGTGGCCTTACCTCAGCAAATGCTGGGAGGCCCCGCAGCGCATGGAGGTGGTGGCTTCGCACTTCGAAGTGCTGGCCGGGCAGTTTCCGGCGCTGTTGCTACTGGGGCGAGACGAAAGCCTGACGCTGTGCGAACTGGCTAGTTATTCGCCGGGCTGCCGCCTGGTGCTGGACCGGCCGATCTGGTTCAAGCGCGAAGGTGAACTGGTACTGAATCTGTTCCAGGGCGACCTGCGCGTGGCATCGTTGGCGTTTACCCTGTGCCGCGATCAGGGGGTGCTGTCGATGTTCATCGGTGCCGTCCAGGGCATTCACAAGGGCATCGACAGTGAAACCTCGCTGGCCATCTACCGTGACCTGACCAAGGACTTTGAAGGGCTGCGCCCGCGCAGCCTGCTGCTCGAAGCGTTGAAATGCCTGGCCCGCATGCTGGGCGTTGCGCACCTGTATGCCGTCAGCGATGCCTGCCGGCACCATCGCCACCCGTACTTTGGCAGCGACAAGGCCCACGATCTGGCGGCCAACTACGACGTCATCTGGCAGGAAAATGGCGCTACGGCGTCGAACCGCGACGACTTCTTCACTATCACCCTGGCACCGGCACAACGGGCCGAGCAAGACATCCCGGCCAAAAAGCGTGCGATGTACCGCCGCCGCCAGGCGCTGCTCGACGATGTTTTTATCCGCCTGCAGGCCGCATTGCCGGGCAGCAGTCACAACCTTGGACTACAAGGAAAACAGGGGGATGCATTTGCTGTGAGTGCATCGGCAGTAGACAGACCACCCGTAGTCGACAGCCTGAAGTGAAGGTTGCCAGGGGAGGCCGGTCATCAAGCGGGTTGGGATCTGGATTCGTATGCGCATTGCTTACTTCATCAATCAGTACCCGAAGGTCAGCCACAGTTTCATCCGCCGCGAGATCCTGGCGCTGGAGCGTCAGGGTGTAGAGGTGCAACGCATCGCCCTGCGGGGATGGGACGCCGAGTTGCAGGATGCCGAGGATACGGCCGAGCGCGACAAGACCCGTTATGTGCTGCGGGCTGGTGTAAAGGGCTTGCTCAGGCCCACGTTACAGGTGCTGCGAGCACAGCCCGGGCGGTTTTTCCAGGCCCTGTGGCTGGCCATGCGCCTTGGCCTTCGCGCCGACCGCGCCTGGCCCTACCACTTGGTCTACCTGGCCGAAGCTTGCCAGGTGCTGCAGTGGCTGCAGGGCAGTGAGGCGAAACACGTGCATGCCCATTTCGGCACCAACTCCACCGAGGTGGTCATGCTGACCAACCAACTGGGCGGGCCGGCTTACAGTTTTACCGTGCATGGGCCGGAAGAGTTCGACAAACCACAGTTCCTGCACATGGGTGAAAAGGTGCGGCGAGCCGCCTTTGTCGCAGCGGTCAGTTCGTACGGGCGCAGCCAACTGTTCCGCTGGGTGGCGCACGAGCATTGGCCCAAGGTAAAGGTGGTGCATTGCGGCCTGGAGCGGGGTTTCCATGAGGTGGCGCCGGTCGATGTGCCGTCGGTACCACGGCTTGTTTGCGTGGGGCGCCTGTGTGAGCAGAAAGGCCAGCTGCTGTTGCTTGAGGCGGCGCGTCAGCTTGCTGCACAGTCGATTGACTTCGAACTGGTGTTGGCGGGTGACGGTGAAATGCGCCAGCAGATCGAGGCCCTGATTGCCCGGCATGGCCTGCAGCAGCGCGTACGCATCACTGGCTGGATCAGCAGTGCACAGGTGCGCGAAGAAATCCTTGGCGCCCGCGCGCTGGTATTGCCCAGCTTCGCCGAAGGCCTGCCGGTAGTGATCATGGAGGCCATGGCCTTGCGCCGGCCCGTGCTGACCACCTATGTGGCGGGCATCCCCGAACTGGTGCGCCCGGGTGAGAACGGCTGGCTGTTCCCCGCTGGCGCTGTCGACGAGCTGGCTGAAGCCATGGCGGATTGCCTGTGCCAACCGGCCGACGTGCTGCAGCGCATGGGCGAGGCCGCCTACCAGCGTGTGCTGCAGCGGCATGATATCGACACCGAAGCAGCCCGGCTGGCCGCTTACTTCAAGGCATCCGCATGATAAGTGTATTGAGTTGGTTACTGGGCCTGCTGACGGTCATCGTCCTTGTGCCTGTGTCGATTTTTTTTGTACAGATGCTGCTGGCATGTCTGCCACCACGCTCGCAGTATCTGGGTCATAGTCGGCGCCCCCGGGTAGCGGTGCTGGTACCTGCCCACGATGAGGCTGCGATCATTCGCGCAACGCTGGCGAGCATTGCCCCGCAATTGCTTGAGGGTGACCGCTTGCTGGTGGTGGCAGACAACTGCACCGATGACACCGCGCAGCTGGCCCGCGACGCCGGCGCCGAGGTGGTGGAACGCTTCGACTCGGTGCTGCGTGGCAAAGGCTATGCGCTGGACTTCGGCGTGCGTCACCTGGCTGAACAGCCTCCCGAGGTGGTGATAGTGGTGGATGCCGATTGCCAGGTGGGTGAGGGGGCGATTGACTGCCTCGCGCGTCGCTATCACCAGACCCAGCGCCCGGTACAGGCGCTGTACCTGATGCGTGCGCCCGGGGGGGCCGGGCTGAAAGTGCAGGTCGCCGAGTTTGCCTGGCGGGTAAAAAACCTGGTGCGCCCGCGTGGCTGGGCGCGGCTGGGGTTACCCTGCCAATTGATGGGTGCGGGCATGGCATTCGGTTGGCACGACCTGAGCTTGATCAACCTTGCCAATGGGCACCTGGTAGAGGACGTGAAACTGGGCCTGGACCTGTGTCAGCAGGGCAAGCCTCCCGTGTTCTGCCCTGAGGCATTGGTCACCAGCCAGTTTCCTGCCAGCCAGCAAGGCCTGAACAGCCAGCGCACCCGCTGGGAGCATGGTCACCTGGGCTTGATGCTGGCCGATGCACCCAAGCGTGCGTTGGCCGCCGTGAGCCAAGGCAATGGCAGCTTGCTGGCCATGACCCTCGACTTGCTGGTACCGCCTTTGGCGTTGTTGGTACTGACCCTGCTGGGGCTCAATCTGGTGGCCTGGCTTGCGTACTTGCTGTTCGATGTTGCCGCGCCAGCGTGGATCGCCCTGATAGCGTTGGCCATGCTCAGCCTTGCGGTATTGCTGGCCTGGGCGCGCTTCTGCCGTGAGTTGATCCCGTTTTCCGTCTTGCTTTACGCACCGTTCTACGCAGCAAAGAAAATCCCTTTGTACCTGGGGTTCCTGATCAAGCGCCAGGTCGAGTGGGTGCGCTCAAAACGGGATGACGAGTGATGGCACTGTGGCAATGGCAGAATCGCTGGCAACGCATAATCGACGCGCTAGAGGTGGTGCCCGACAGCGGCGCGGCACAGCGCCTGCTCGACAGGCTGGCTGCCCCGCAAGCCGCGACCGTGCTGGGCTTCGTCAATGCCCATGCGATGAACCTGGTGGTCCGTGACGGCGCCTACTGCCAGGCACTGTCGGCAGCCGACGTGCTGCTGCGGGACGGCTCCGGCATGGCCATCCTGTATCGGCGCCTGGGCCTAGCACCCGGGCTTAACATGAACGGGACTGACTTCATTCCCAGGCTCATGGCCGCATACCGTGGGCGCAAGGTCGCATTCTGGGGCACCCGACAACCTTACCTGAACCAGGCCGTGCAGCGGTGTGAAGCCGAGTTTGGTGTAGTACCCGTGTCGGTACATGACGGTTTCGCCAGCCTCGAAACCTACCTGCAGCTGGCCCGTGAACAGCAGCCCGAACTGATCGTGCTGGGCATGGGCATGCCCAAGCAGGAGGCGGTGGCGGCCAGGTTGGCAGCCGTTGGCGGGCCGTGCCTGATCGTGTGTGGTGGGGCAATCCTGGACTTTCTCGGCGGCAAGGTCAGCCGGGCACCGCATTGGCTAAGGCGGCTGGGGGGAGAGTGGGCGTACCGGCTGTTGCGCGAGCCAAAACGCCTGTTCATGCGCTATGTGGTGGGCAACCCGCTGTTCCTGCTGCGCACCCTGCTTTACCGCAAGGCCGCCGATTCGGCCAGTGGCACTGTGTGAATCGGCCAAAATCCGCGCTGATGGCGGGTGGCTGCTACAGTGAGAGCAGTGGCTTGGGGGCTGCACGATCTTGCTTATCTGCCGTTGTACACGCTGTTTTCAAGACTTGATGCTTGATGGAAGGCACTGGCTACGCTCACACACATGAGGTCTGAAATGGTTTTCGAACCCAGAAGCAGTCGTTCCTTACTCCAAAGAAGAAGCAGCGTAAGTAACGCCATTCAGGCAGGGCTCGATGGCATTGCAGTCACCAGTATTGCCTGGTATCTCATCTACGATCAGTTTGGTTACATTACCTCCGATTATGTAATCATGCTGCTGTTGCTGATTGGCGCACTGGCCGTCATTTACGACCATTATGCGATCTACCGCACCAATGTCGGGCTTTCGATCAAAGCCTTCCGCCTGTTCAAGGCCTGGTCGGCAACGTTCTGTTTTCTCGTGGTCATGGCCTTCCTGACCAAGCAGAGTGAAACGTACTCGCGGTTGTTGGTGGTGCAGTTGTTCATCATTGGCTACATCGCGCAGTTGTTCCTGCACTTTGCCGTTCGTGAATTGCAAAAGCGTTTTACTGCCCATGCACGCCTGGATAACGCGCTGATTATCGGCGACGGCGACCTGGCGAATTTTCTTTATCAGAAAATCAGCAACAACCCCTGGTTTGGTGAGCGGGTATTGGGGTGCGTACTGCTCGGCAAGGGCGACGGGCAGGGGCGTGACAACGGCGAGGGCAAGCAGCGCCTGCCTGTGCTGGGGCACATTGCAGACCTGGATGAAATCGTCGCCCAGCATGGTATACGCACCGTCTACCTGGTTACGCCGCTCGGTGGCTCCGAGGTCATCAACGATGTGTACTTCAAGTTGCTCGACAAGTGCATCGCGGTGAACTGGGTGCCGGATATCTTTTCGTTGCGCCTGATCAACCACAGTGTGCGGGAAATTGCCGGGATTCCTGTGCTGACCTTGTCGGAAACGCCCCTGACGGGCATGAGCCTTTTTCTAAAAAACCTTGAGGACAGGGTGCTGGCAGCAGTCATTCTACTGTGCGCTTCGCCTGTATTGCTGACGGTTGCGCTGGCCATCAAACTCACCAGCCCCGGCCCGGTGTTCTTCCGCCAGGAACGCACGGGCTGGACCGGGGAGTCGTTCAGGATCTGGAAATTCAGGAGCATGCATGTCCACCAGCCCGAAGGTGATGTGGTCAAGCAGGCACAGAAGAATGACCCGCGGCTTACCCGGATTGGCGCCTTCATTCGTCGCACCAGCCTGGATGAATTGCCACAGCTGTTCAATGTGCTGACCGGGGAAATGTCGCTGGTCGGGCCGCGACCGCATGCGCTGCAGCATGACACCTTGTATTCCCAGGACATCGTTGATTACTTTGCCCGCCACAACATCAAGCCGGGCATGACCGGCTTGGCCCAGGTACGTGGCTTCAGGGGAGAGACCAAGGATATCGAGCAGATGATCCAGCGGGTGGACTCTGACATCGAGTACATCAACAACTGGTCGCTGTGGCTGGACTTCGTGATTCTGGTGCGCACCCTTAATGCCTTTACCGGCAAGCAGGCTTACTAGTTATTGAAAGCTGGCAAGATCCCTGTAGGAGCGGCCGTGTACAGGCTGGCTATTCCTTGTTCAGCGGGTGCAATTCCCGGAATCCTCGCGCTTCCTCCACCAGCCAGTCATGCACCGCCCGGGCCCCAGGCTGGTTCAACCCGCCTGGCGGGTAATGCACCACGTAGCGTTTGTGGTTGGCGATCGGCACGCCGAACGGCACGATCAATGCGCCGCGCTCCAGTTCGTCATTCAACAGTGTGCGACGGGCGATCGCTACGCCGATGCCGGCGATGGCCGCTTCGATGGTCAGGTGGTTGCGGTTGAAGGTGTGCCCACGCCGCACATCCAGGCCGGCGGCGCCAATACCCTCCAGGTAGAACTCCCACTCCGCATACTCCGAACTGCCACGCCATGCCGTGATGTCGTGCAGCAGCGGGTAGTGCGCCAGGTCCGCCGGCCCATGCAGCGGCGGGCGCCCGCGTAGCAGGGTAGGTGAGCACACCGGAAAGATCTGCTCGTCCAGCAGCGGGGTCGAGAGCATGCCAGGGTAGCTGCCATCGTTCAGGTCGATAGCCAGGTCGAAATCGCCTGGGGTCAATGCCTGGGCACTGTCCTCGGCCACCAGGCGCAGCTCGATGTCCGGGTAACGCTGCTGAAAACGCGGCAGGCGCGGGGTGAGCCATTTGGCCAAAAAAGACGGGATCGAGCGCACGCGCAAGGTGCCGCGGATTTCACCGGCATCCAGGCGCAACAATTCGGCCTCGATGCTGCCGTAGGCTTCTGTCACCGTCTGGGCCAGGCGTTGCCCTTCGGCGCTCAGCTCCACACCCCGTGCCCGACGCAGGAACAGCCGGTAACCCAGGCGCTCTTCCAGCTGGCGCATCTGCTGGCTGACAGCACCTGGGGTAATGTGCAGCTCTTCGGCGCAGCGGGTGAAGGACAGGTGCCGGGCTGCGCAGGCGAATACATGCAGCCAGACGAACACCTGACCATTGAGTTGTCGTCGCATCGTTTAGCACCACTAAAGCCTTGCTTAGAAAGATTCGTTGGTCATTCGTGAATGAGCGCGTCAGTATCGCGCAAAATCGCAATACCGCTCAATTTCTTCAGATAACCGTGCCGTGGATTCATCTCAGGGCATGGTCAGGCATTAGCATGGCTATCAGTGTTTTCGACCTTTTCAAAATCGGCATCGGGCCGTCCAGCTCTCACACCGTCGGCCCGATGCGGGCAGCCGCGACGTTCGCCCAGGCCCTGCGTGAGCAGGGGGTGCTGACGCGGGTCACGCGCGTTGAAGTGCGGTTGTATGGCTCGCTGTCGGCTACCGGGGTTGGCCATGCCACCGATCGCGCCTGCCTGCTGGGCCTGATGGGCCAATGGCCAGACCGGATCGATCCGACCACCATCGATTCGCGTATCAGCCAGGTGCTGCAGGAGCATTGCCTGATATTGGATGGCAGCCACCCGATGACCTTCGAGTATGGCCGTGACATGTTGCTGCTCGACGAAAACCTGCCTTATCACCCCAATGCCATGAGCCTGGAGGCGCTGGACGGGCAGGGCAGCCTGCTGTGCCAGACCTACTATTCAGTGGGCGGTGGATTTATCGTCGAGCAGGCCGAAATCGATGCCCCTGCCGCCGAAAGCAACGCAGTGGTCCTGCCCTACGAATTCGACAGTGCGGCCCAGCTGCTGGCCTTGTGCAAAACGCACGGTTTGAGCGTTGCGCAACTTATGATGGCCAACGAACGTGCCTGGCGCCCGGAAGCCGAAGTGCGTGAAGGTTTGCTGCGTATCTGGGCCGCCATGCAGGCGTGCGTTCAGAACGGCCTGCGCAACGAAGGCATCCTGCCGGGTGGGCTGCACGTCAAACGCCGCGCCGCGCGGCTGCATCGCAGCTTGCAGGAACTGGGCAAGCCCAACGTGATTGGCTCGACCCTCAGCGCCATGGAGTGGGTGAACCTGTTCGCCCTGGCGGTCAATGAAGAGAATGCTGCCGGTGGGCGCATGGTCACTGCACCAACCAACGGTGCGGCCGGTATTATCCCGGCGGTGCTGCACTACTATATGAAGTTCAACCCCAGTGCCAATGACGCGGATGTGGTGGACTTCCTGCTCGGCGCCGCAGCGGTCGGTATTTTGTGCAAGAAAAACGCGTCGATTTCGGGGGCCGAAGTCGGTTGCCAGGGCGAGGTGGGCTCAGCGTGTTCGATGGCCGCTGCCGGCCTGGCGCAAGTGCTGGGTGCAACACCGCCACAACTTGAGAACGCCGCCGAGATTGCGCTGGAGCACAACCTCGGGCTGACCTGCGACCCGGTCGGTGGCCTGGTGCAGGTGCCGTGCATCGAGCGCAATGCGATTGCTGCGGTAAAGGCGATCAATGCCGTACAGATGGCGTTGCGTGGGGATGGCGAGCACTTCATCTCACTTGACCGGGTAATCCGCACCATGCGTGATACCGGGGCGGACATGCATGCCAATTACAAGGAAACTTCGCGCGGCGGTTTGGCGGTTGCATTCGTAGAGTGTTAGTGGGCCTGATAAAACTGCTAGTTCCACATGCTCAAGTATATCCGGATAATGAAGCAACAGACATTCGGATTGCTGTGTATGGGAATTACACAAATGAAGAAATACGTCGAAAAGCTTTTTTATGAGGGGCGGTCTTTGGTGTGTCAGGTCGGTACTGCTCACACACGGCTGCTCTACGCAAACGATCGGCTGTTGTCGCAGCAGCGAGAGAGAGCAGGGCTGGTTCAAACCATCGGGCGCAATTCTGTGGTCGCTGTATGGGAGTCAGGCATTTTAACTCGGGAGGCTTATTCCCCATATGGTGCGTCGTCGTCGGGACAAGCGCTGACGCCGGTGGGGTTCAATGGGCAGTGGCGCGACGTGTTGATGGACAGTTACCCGCTGGGTCAAGGTAAACGTCTTTATAGGCCAAGGCTCATGCGGTTCCTTGCTCCTGACTCGCAGAGCCCTTTTGACCGTGGGGGTATGAATGCCTATTGCTACTGCTCTGCAGATCCCATCAACTTCCATGATCCTTCCGGGGAAGCGCATGTCAAAATTTTAGGCGTCAAGCTACCTTTGAGGGTTTCATCAGGATTAGGTAAGGCATTGAGAGCAAACGATCTCCCCACGCTATCGAAGCGATCTGTCAGGGACTCTTTGATGCATGATCTATCGTCGGAATTCGCGAGTGGAAGAGCCAATTCTCCCTCGCTAATTATCGTGCCGGCTAGAAAGGATGAAAGTAATACCTTCACCTACAGGGGCAATCGCTACAGGTTTACGCCGGCAGAAATGGTGAGTTCAAGTCACCATGTAACCGGCACTAAGGCTAACTACGTACCCGTGTCGCCCAGTGCTCCTTCTTGGCTATCACAGCCGGCTGGAAGTGGCGATGCAATTCGCGAACCTGCCACTCCCAGCGCCCCTCCGTTGTCACCGTCAGCAGTGCGTGCTCTGCGAAGCGGTCAAACTGACAATTAGCGTTTCCTTCAACACGGCAAGCACTAGCGCGATTTCTGCTTAACAGAAGTAAAACTGGCGCGCATGTCCTTGGCCCAACCATCCAGCACTGGCTTTACGTCATTCAAGGTCAGCTTCTGGGTATCGTTCTCCAGTTCCTGCCCCGTGCCTTTGCGCACCACCTGGGCCAGCACCTTCTGGCTGGCACCATCAAGGAACGCTGCCTCCACGCCGACATCCACTTCCTGATCACGGCCACCCATGGCAGTGTTCACTCCCGCCGAAATCAATGCGATAGGGATGACTTCGTAAGGCTTAAGGCCTTCGTTGCTGGTCGACACCGCTGTAATGGCAGGGCGCACCACGATCACTCCCGGGCCTGGCCCCTTGGCCAGCGGCATCACGCTGCCCATTTCACGGCGCAAGGCTTCATTGAAGTAACGCGTGATTTCTTGCAGCGTCTGCTGCGAAATCACCGCCGTTGGCTGTGGCTTGGGGTAGAACTGGCTGGGCTCGATGAACACCTGACTGTACTGGTTGACGTTAACGTTGGGGTCGATCCAGCGCATCACCGGGTCACCCGAAGGGCTCTTGGCTTCCTGCAGGCGGCTGTAATCCTTGAGGAAGCCGGAATAGTCCTTGGGGTCCACGCTTTTGCTGGAGCAGGCGGCCACGGCAAGCAGCGCGGCACACAACAGGGTAATGCGAGGCAGTGATTTCATGATGGAGGTGCATCCATGAGAGGTCGGCCAGAACAACGCTAGCAGGTGCGCGACAGTTGGCCAGCCAGGGAGTTCAATCAGTTGCGATAAGCAGTACGGCAGTCGGGTCTGACGACGTTGCAAATTCCTACAAAGCCATCGGAAGTGGCTGGCTTTAAAATTGTTATCACTCTTGGAAACTATGCCCGCTGCGGGTATGGTAAGAGGTAACTCATGGAGATTTTCAAGCGCAAGGACTTCGCGCGCTGGCAGGCGGCCCACAGGCTCACTGATGAATCGCTGTGCCAGGCAGTAGAAGAGATGCGAAAAGGCTTGGTCGATGCAAGGCTGGGTGGCGAATTGTTCAAAAAGCGTGTGGCAGCGCAAGGGGCGGGCAAGCGTGGCGGCTATCGAACCTTGCTATCGGCCAGAATTGGCAATCGATGTGTTTTTCTACATGGCTTCGCCAAAAGCGACCAGGCAAACATCACGCTGGAAGAGCAGAAAGCGTTGAGATTCGCGGGCAAGGTTTTTCTTGATTTATCACCGCTGGCGCTCTGTCGGGCGTTGCAGGCGGGTGTATTAGTGGAGGTCTGCTGTGAGCAGCGAACTGGTTGAGTCATTACGTGAGGACCTCGTTGCCCTTCATGAGGCGGGGGCGATTGGCAAGGTTACCCTTCGGGATTACGAAGCGCTGTGTCCCGCGCCAGTGCTGGATTTCAGTGCGGTGGATATACGCCGGTTGCGCGAGGCACTCAATTTCAGCCAACCGGTCTTCGCTATGCACCTTCATACGAGTGCATCAACGGTACGCAAATGGGAGCAAGGGGAAACGCGTCCATCGGGACCCGCTTTAAAGCTGCTTAATATCATAAAGAACAAAGGGCTACAGGTTATTCTTTAAGCTGATTATACGATTTTAATAAAAATCAATAAATACAGTCGTTTAAGTCTAATAATTTAGACTTCACTTTATATTTCAATGACCAGTGCCGGCGCCTGCTGATCCAGGAGGCGCCTGCCCAAGCAGCATCCCGTCTGTTGATTAACCCAACGCTTCGCGCAACCGGTACCACAGCATGCCCAGTGCCAGCAGCGGCGAGCGCAAGGCCTTGCCCCCTGGGAAGGTCAGGTGTGGCACGGCGCTGAACACATCCAGGCCATGGCTATGGCCGAGGGCAATGCTCTCTGCCAGCAGCTTCGCCGTCCAGTGAGTCACGTTCAGCCCATGCCCGGAGTAGCCTTGGGCGTAGTACACGTTCGGGTACTGGCTCAGGCGCCCAACCTGGGGGAAGCGGTTGGTGGTGATGCCGATCATGCCGCCCCACTGGAAATCGATGCGTACATTGGCCAGCTGGGGGAATACCTTCAGTACCTTGGGCCGCATATAGGCCGCGATGTCCTTGGGGTCGCGCCCGGAATAGTGGCAGGCGCCGCCAAACAGCAGGCGGCGGTCGGCGGTGAGGCGGTAGTAGTCCAGGCCGACCTTCTGGTCGCACAGCGCCATGTTCTGCGGAATCAGGCTGCTGGCCAGTGCTTCGGGCAATGGTTCGGTGGCCACCACGTAACTGCCGGCTGGCAGCACCTTGCCGCTCAGGCGTGGCTCCAGCTCGTCGAGGTGAGCGTTGCACCCGAGTACCAGGCTACTGGCCCGCACCTTGCCGCGAGCCGTGTGCAGGGTGACGCAAGGCCCGTGCTCGATGCGCACTACCGGGCTTTGCTCGAAAATGCGCACACCCAGGCCGTGCGCGGCACGGGCCTCGCCCTGCACCAGGTCGAGCGGGTGCAAGTGGCCCGAGCCCATGTCGACCAGACCGCCGGCGTACTGGTCGCTGGCGACAATCTCGTTCAACTGCCCGGCACCGACCAGGCGTGTTGCATGGCGATAACCCAGCGCAGCGAGGTCGTCCTGTTCATCCTTGAAAGCAGCGAACTGGGCCGGTGTATTGGCCAGTTCGCAGAAACCCCAACGCAGGTCGCAGGCAATACCGTAGCGGGCGATACGCTCGGCCACCAGCGCCACTGAATCGATGCCGGCCTGCTTCAGGTAACGCACGCCGTCCTGGCCCACATGCCGGGCGAATCCGCTGACATCGTGGCCAATACCGCGAATCAGCTGGCCGCCATTGCGCCCACTGGCGCCCCAGCCGATGCGCCGGCCTTCCAGCAGCACCACCGAAAGGCCACGTTCGGCCAGCTCCAGGGCGGTATTGACCCCGGTCAGCCCGCCGCCGACCACGCACACGTCAGCCGTCAGTTCGCCGTCCAGGCTGGGGTAGGGTGCCGCATCGCGCGCCGTGGCGGCGTAGTACGAAGCGGCGTGTTGAGTATTGAAAGACATGGGCGTTCTCGACTCAGCGGTTGGACTTGATCTTGCTCCAGGAGCGGGTCATGACGCGCATGATCTTCGGGCTCGGGGTGCTGGAGATGTACAGTTTGTCCAGCACGTCCTGGGGAGGGTAGATCTCAGGGTTGTTGACCAGCGATGCATCCATGTAGGCCTTGGCGTCCGGGTTGGCATTGGCATAGCCGACGGTTGCGCTGACCTTGGCGATCACTTTGGGGTCGAGCAGGTAGTTGATGAATGCCAGAGCCTGCTCGGGGTTGCTGGCGTCCTTGGGGATGGCCAGCAGGTCGAACCACAGGTTGCTGCCTTCCTTGGGAATGCTGTAGGCCACTTTCACGCCGTTCTTCGCTTCCACGGCACGGTTGGCGGCCTGGAACACGTCGCCGGAGTAGCCGAAGGCCACGCAGACATCGCCATTGGCCAGGTCGGAGACGTATTTGGATGAATGGAAGTAGGTGATGTAGGGGCGCAGCTCCAGCAGGCGGGCTTCGGCCTTGGCGTAGTCGGCCGGCTTTTCGCTGCGCGGGTCCATGCCCAGGTAATTGAGGACAGCCGGGAACAGTTCATCGGGCGAGTCCATGAAGGCCACGCCGCACTGTTTGAGCTTTTTCAGGTTTTCCGGCTCGAACAGCACCGCCCACGAGTCGATATGGTCCACGCCCAGTGCCGCCTTGACCTTGTCGACATTGTAGCCGATGCCATTGGTACCCCACAGGTACGGCACCGCGTACTGGTTACCGGGGTCGTTCTGTTCAAGCTGCTTGAGCAGCTTGGGGTCAAGGTGCTGCCAGTTCGGCAGCTTGCTGCGGTCCAGCGGCAGGAAAGCACCAGCCTGGGCCTGGCGGGCGAGGAAGTGGTTCGACGGCACTACCACGTCATAACCGGTGCGCCCGGCCAGCAGTTTGCCTTCGAGGGTTTCGTTGGAGTCGAACACGTCATACACCACCTTGATCCCGCTGCTGGCCTGAAAATCGGCCAGGGTGGTGTCACCAATGTAGTCGGTCCAGTTGTACACGCTGACCGAAGGGGTGGCGTGGGCGGTGGTGGCGAACAGCAGGGTGAATGCAGCGGGTATCAGGGCTTGCAGATGACGCATGGGACACCTCGTAGGTCTTGTTCTTCGAGTTCGGTGCAGGGGGCTTTAAGCCCCCCAAGGTGGGTCAGACGCTGAGCATCAGGAACTCGCGCTCCCACGAGCTGATCACGCGCTTGTAGTTCTCGTGCTCGGCCCGCTTGACCGCCACGTAGCCCTGGACGAACTGCTTGCCCAGGTACTGCTGCACGGTTTCGCAGTCTTCCATGTGCTGCAGCGCATCCTCGATGGTGATCGGCAAGCGCAGGTTGCGCCGTTCGTAGGCACGGCCTTGTACCGGTGCGCTGGGGTCGATTTGCTCGACCATGCCCAGGTAGCCGCACAGCAGGCTGGCGGCAATCGCCAGGTACGGGTTGGCATCTGCACCCGGCAGGCGGTTTTCCACGCGCATCGCCTCGGGGCCGGAAGTAGGCACACGCAGGCCGGCGGTACGGTTTTCTTCACCCCACTCGACGTTCACTGGCGCCGAAGTGTCCGGCAGGAAGCGGCGGAACGAGTTGACGTTGGGGGCGAACATCGGCAGCAGCTTGGGGATGTACTTCTGCAAGCCGCCGATGTGGTGCAGGAACAGCGGGCTCATGCTGCCGTCTTCATTGGCGAAAATCGGCTTGCCGGTGGCGATGTCCACCACGCTTTGGTGCAGGTGCATGGCGCTGCCCGGCTCGTCGGTGATCGGCTTGGCCATGAAGGTAGCGGCGACGTTGTGCTTGAGGGCTGCCTCACGCATGGTGCGTTTGAACACGGTGATCTGGTCGGCCAGGTCCAGCGCGTCTCCGTGGCGGAAGTTGATCTCCATCTGCGCCGGGCCGTCTTCGTGAATCAGCGTATCCAGGTCCAGGCCCTGGATCTCGCACCAGTCGTAGACGTCTTCGAACAGCGGGTCGAATTCGTTGGCGGCATCGATCGAGAACGACTGACGGCCGCTTTCGGCACGGCCCGAGCGCCCCAGCGGTACCTGCAGCGGCAAGTCCGGGTCTTCGCAGCGCTTGGTCAGGTAAAACTCCATTTCCGGTGCGACGATCGGCTGCCAGCCTTTGTCGGCGTACAGCTTGAGCACCTTCTTCAGCACGTTGCGCGGCGACAGCTCAATGGGGTTGCCTTGTTTGTCGAAGGTGTCGTGGATCACGATCGCAGTCGGCTCGATCGCCCACGGGATCTGGTACACAGCGCTCGGGTCGGGGCGGCAGACCATGTCGATGTCGGCGGCGTCGAGCAGGTTGTAGTAGATGTCATCGTCAACGTAGTCGCCGGTGACCGTCTGCAGCAGCACGCTTTCCGGCAGGCGCATGCCACGTTCGTGGAGGAACTTGGCGGTGGGCGCGATCTTGCCACGGGCAATGCCGGTCAAGTCGCTGATCACGCATTCGACTTCGGTGATGCGGTGTTCTTTCAGCCAGGTGTACAGCTGATCGAAGGGGGCGTTCATACAGACCTCTTGGTTGGGTTTTAGTGTGGGAACGTGTAAGCCCGAGAAAGCCGTCGCGGGGTTTGCGGGGCATCACGCTTCCCAGGTGACGCGCTGGAGACTATCTTGGTCGTAGCCCCCCGGGGCAATCTATCCACTTTCTTCAGTAATGAATGCACCAAAAGAGTGCATACAGGACAATGCGTGACAACCGCCAATGCGTTGCAGGTCCAGGCTTTTCATACCACCGACGTTACCGAGCAAGTGCGCGCCACCCCTGGCTGGCAGCAACAGTATCGGCAGATGTCACCCGGGCATTTCAGCGGTGAACTGCGCTGCCTGGGGCTCGATGGTGTGGAGGTGTACGAAGAGCGGCTGAACACCCGGGTGGAGCAGTTTTTCCGCGCACCGAGCGGTTCGCTGGCGTTCTGCTTCGACCGCAGCGAGAACAGCCTGTACCTGCTCAACGAGCAAAGCCGCAATATCTGGATCACGCCGGAGAACTACCAGGAAGTGGCGGTGGTGTTCGACCAGGCCTTTCTGGCCCAGCACGGGCTGGACCCACAGCGCCTCGAGGGTTTGTTCATGGTGCCGTTGGGCAGCGGGCAGAATGCCCTGTTCGGTAGCTGGCTGAGCGCCACGCTGACGCGCCTGGGCGAGGCGGATTGCCCGCTGCAAGGGCAGGCCCTGGCGGAGCAATTGCTGGAGGACTGCCTGTTTATACTCGACAATGCCTGCCAACGCTTGCAGGGTGTGGCGCTGGGGCGCCGTGACGAAGAGCGGGCGATCATGCGCCGGGTGAGCGAGTGGGCAGCCGACTGCCCGGAAGAGACGCTGAACCTGGTGGAGTTGGCAGGGGTTGCCGGGGTTTCCCTGCGCCAGTTGCAGCAGGCGTTCAAGGCATTTACCGGCATGCCACCGGCGCAGTGGCTGCGTTTGCGCAGGCTGAACGGTGCGCGGCGCGACTTGTTGCGCGGTGGTGGCGTGACGGTCGCCGAAGTAGCGATGCGCTGGTCATTCTGGCATTTGGGAAGGTTTTCAGAGCGTTACAAACAGTTGTTCCAAGAGTTTCCCAGCGAGACATTGAAGCGGGGCAGGGGTTAAACCCAGCATTCCCTACTGAAAGTTGCTATCGTGCCGCCCTGTTTCCACCCGAGGTACCGATGTTTTACCTGCCTTTGCCCAGCGACCAGGCCGACCGCCTCGCCAGCAAACTCAACACCGAATTTTTCACCACTGCCAGCGTGCTCGACGCCGCCGCAGTGTTGTTCGTGCAAAACCTCCCACGCCAGCCCGGCACCGCATCGGCCGACGCACAAGAGCGCCGTTTCGCCGAAATCGTGCGCATCGCCAACGAAGTCGAAAGCGCTGCGCCCGGGCGTTTCCAGGGCCAGGTGGCGCAGCACTTCGATCGCGAAGCCTTTGCCATGGGCCTTGGCATGCTGGGTGAAAACGGCATTGCCCTGTTGTCGGCCGAGGTGGAGTACACCGTAGACGAGCTGCTGGATGCCGAAGGCCAGTGGAGCTTCCTGTTCGCCGACACCTACCGCCAGCGGGCCACACCGCTGCACCCGGTGTACTTGCCGTCCCTGGCCAGTGACCTGATGCTCAGCGATCAGCAAAACCGCCTGCTGCGCGAGTTTCTCAGTGGAATAGACGAGTCGGTGGCCGTGCAGGGCTTCGCCGGCACCGGCAAGACCTTCCTGATTCACCAGTTCGCCCGGCTGCTGGAGCCACAGCGCACGTTGCTGCTGGCATTGACCGAGGGCCAGTTGCGCGCCCTGCAAGCGCGGGTGAAGGACCCTGCCGCCTACACCGCTATGACCTTCGGCCAGCTGGCGGACGAGCTGCTGAACCGTGACCTCACCAGCAATGGCTGGCGCTTGCGCGACCCGTACCGTACCAAGCTGTCGTGGCGCCCGCAGGACGCGCAGGTGGTGCGCTGGCTGGCCATTCCCGACATCGGCCCGGTTGCCGCACGCGATGTGGTTGCCTTGTGCGTGCGCGCCGTGCGCACGTTCTGCCACAGTGCCGACACCCAGCTGCAATTGCACCATTTGCCCTGGGCCGGGCCGGGCACCTCGCCGCTTGACCAGGAGGTGCTGCTGGAAAAGGCGAGGTCGTACTGGCAGGAACTGATTCGCCCGTCGGCACGAGAAATCCAGCTACCGGTGCGCGACTACCACCGGGTAAAGCTGCTGTCGCTGATCGACTATGTGATCGACAGCCGTTATACCCACGTCATCGTCGACGAAGCCCATGAGTTGTCCGCACCGATGCTTGCCGTGCTTGATCGCAGCCCGCAGTCGATCATTGCCCTGGGGGACGAGCTGCAGAACCTCAACGGCCTCAGCCCGCACCATGGCGGTTTCATTCGCCAGCGCTGTATCGACCATTCGCTGCGTGCCGGGCCGGCGATGGACAACGTGCTGAACCCGCTGATTCAGGCGCACCCGGCCGCGATTCAGGCCGCTTTCAGTGGCAGTGCCGAGCACTACACGCGGGTCAGTTTCTTCGATGCCGTGACGGTGCCGGAACAACCCACGGCGCTGATCGTCGATGACGAATGGGGCCTGTTTGGCTGGTTCCAGCGCCTGACTCACCAGGGCGTGCCGTTCGTGCTGCTCAAAAGCGCGCGCAAGGACTTCGAATTGTTCGTCGAAGACTGCATCGAGTTGTACCGTTACGGCACACGGCCGCGGCACCCGATGCTGTTCCGCTATGCCAGCTGGCAGGCGTTGGAGCAGGACAAGGGCGATGACAAGGCGTTCGTTGCCGTGGCCAACATGCTGCGCAAGGGCTACACGCCGGAGCACTTTGCCAAGGCCAAGAGCCGTTACCGTTGGGACAAGGCACCCAAGTTGTTCCTGGGGCGGGTAAGGGATGTAAAGAACATGGAATTCGCCCGGGTGATGGTGTCACCGGAGCTGATGGTGGCGCCTCAGGTGGCGGGCAACCGCAATGAGCGTGCGCGGATGCTGGCGGGGTTGTACACCGCCTGTTCGCGGGCGCGGCATGAATTGATCGTGCCGGGAGGGATGCTGGACTGGGTCAAGGACCAGGTTCGCGATTGAAGCCTTTGGGGCTGCTAAGCAGCCCCAAAGGTTCTGAATCAGTTGCGGTCCAGCCAGACAGTCTGGGCATTGGTGAACTCGCGCACACCAAAGTGCGACAGCTCACGCCCGAAACCGCTCTTCTTCACGCCGCCAAACGCCACACGGGGGTCGGAAGCGCAGTAACCGTTGATGAACACGCCACCGGTATCCAGTGCTGTGGTCATGCGCTCGGCCAGCGCATAGTCGGCGGTATAGATCGTTGCGGCCAGGCCGAACTCGCTGTCGTTGGCCAGCTCCACCGCATGGTCGGCATCACGGGCAGTGATGATTGCGGCCACCGGCCCGAACAGCTCCTGCTTGAACGCCGTCATGTCCGGCGTGACGTTGGCGAACACGGTCGGCGCGTAGAAGTTGGCCACACCCTCGACCTTGTTGCCGCCCAGCAGCAGGGTGGCGCCTTCGGCGAGGGTCGCTTGCACCTGGCCGTCCAGCTCATCGCGCAGGTCGTAACGGGCCATCGGGCCAATGTAGGTGTCGTCGTCCAGCGGGTTGCCCACTTTCAGTTCACGGGTGGCTTCAACGAACTTGCGGGTGAATTCGTCAACGATGCTTTCTTCGACGATCAGGCGCTTGGCCGCGGCGCAGACCTGGCCGGTGTTCTGGTAGCGGCCGATGACCGCAGCCTTGACGGCGGCATCCAGGTCAGCGTCGGCCAACACGATGAACGGGTCGGAACCACCCAGCTCCAGCACGCACTTCTTCAGCGCGGCACCGGCCTGGGCACCGATCGCCATGCCGGCACGTACGCTGCCGGTCAAGGTCACGGCAGCAATGCGCGTGTCGTTGATGGCGCGGGTGACGCCATCCGGGGTCACGTTCAGCACTTCGAACACGCCCTCTGGCAGCCCGGCATCCTTGAACAGCTCGCCCAGCAGGTAGGCGCTGCCCATCACGTTCGGCGCATGCTTGAGTACATACGTGTTACCCGCAAGGATCGCCGGCACGGCGCCGCGCAATACCTGCCAGACCGGGAAGTTCCAGGGCATCACGGCCAGGATCGGGCCAAGCGGGCGGTATTCGATACGGGCTTTTTCAACCTGGGTCGGCTCCGGCGCGAGCATGGCCGGACCGTGCTCGGCGTACCAGCGGCACAGGCCAACGCACTTGCTGACTTCGCCACGGGCCTGGGCGACTGGCTTGCCGATTTCGCGGCTGATCATCTGGGCGAAGGCTTCGGCCTTGGCTTCGAGGGTGCCGGCCAGAGCGAGCAGGTACTCGCTGCGCTGCCCCAGCGACACTTGGCGCCACTGGCGGTAGCCAAGCTTGGCACGTTGCAGCGCCGCTTCCAGTGCGGCGTCGGTGTCGAACGGGTAGGCGCCGATCTGCTCGCCGCTGTACGGGTCGAGGGAGATGGCGTGGGTCAGGCTGCTGATCGCGCTCATGGCGGACACTCTCGTTGTTGTTAATCAGTGACGCCAGACTAGTGGGCTATGGCTTTAATGAAAACTGAATAATAATGAGCGAAACATTCACGTTTGGAGAAAGGCTGTGGACCTGGTGCAACTGGAGATCTTCAAGGCCGTGGCAGAGCAGGGCAGCATCAGTGCCGCCGCGCAGCACATCCATCGGGTGCCGTCGAACCTGACCACGCGCATCAAGCAGCTGGAGGAAGACCTCGGCGTTGAACTGTTCATTCGCGAAAAGAGCCGCCTGCGCCTGTCGCCTGCGGGTTGGAATTTTCTCGAATACACCCGGCGCATTCTCGACCTGGTTCACGAGGCCCGGTTGACCGTGGCCGGTGAAGACCCGCAGGGCACCTTCGCCCTGGGCTCACTGGAAAGCACCGCAGCCGTGCGCATCCCGGCACTGCTGGCGGCCTACAACCAGCGCTATCCCAAGGTCGACCTGGACCTGTCTACCGGCCCTTCGGGCACGATGTTGGAAGGCGTGTTGTCGGGTCGCCTGGTGGCAGCGTTCGTCGATGGCCCGGTGCTGCACCCGACACTGGAGGGCATGCCCGTGTTCGAGGAAGAGATGATGGTGATCGCGCCGCTCAACCATGCCCCGGTCACCCGTGCACAGGACGTGAACGGGGAGAGCATCTACGCCTTCCGCGCCAACTGCTCCTACCGCCATCACTTTGAAAACTGGTTCGTGCAGGACCAGGCGGTGCCGGGCAAGATCCACGAGATGGAGTCTTACCACGGCATGCTGGCCTGCGTCAGCGCTGGCGCAGGCCTGGCCATGATGCCGCGCAGCATGCTCGACAATATGCCCGGGTGCAGCACCGTCAGTGCGTGGCCGATGTCGGAGGATTTCCGCTACCTGAAAACCTGGCTGGTGTGGCGTCGGGGCACGGTATCGCGCAGCTTGAGCATGTTTGTGAAGCTGCTTGAAGAAGCACGCACAACATCCTGATATTCATATAAATTTACGTTCGTTTCATGCGTTAGTGCCGAATATCACGACGGTAACCAGACATCGGCACGAACACCGGTACGCCTGAAGGATCAGATACTAGGTAAGCCATCCTCTGAAGGAGGGTCGTACCATGCGTAACCATCACTATGCCCTCGGTGCGGCACTGCTGGTCGCTTTGGCCATGCCATGGACCTTGGCAGTCGCCGCCAACCTCAATGCCCCCATCGATATACAGGCCGTTCAGTTACAACCACAGGAACAGAACGGCGTGCGCTTTCTCCAGGGAGGCATCGGCCAGGATGAGGCCAACGCCCTGCGCAAGACCCCGGGTTACGACTTGCACGTAGAGCTTTCTACAGGGCCGGAAGGCAAGTTCCAGAGCGGTGCCAATGTCGATATCCAGAGCGCCCAGGGGCAGCCCGTGCTCAGCGTCATGGATGCCGGGCCACTGCTGTATGTGCAGTTGCCGCCTGGCAAATACAAAGTCACCGGTAACGCTCAAGGGCAGACAGTGCAGCAAATGGTGACTGTTAACGGAAAGGCCCCTGCGACGGTGAGCCTTAACTGGCGTTAATGGATAACGGGCGGGAGTACGCATGTACTCCTGCCGAGTCGGAGCACATCGCCATGAGCCTGAGCCTTCAACTGGAGATGTTGGACGAGCAGGGTTAGGTATTGGTCCGGGATGTGCTCGAACCCCTGAGGCGGAATACGACTGAAGCCCTGCGCACGGCAAGGCACATCTTGAAGAAGCGAATTAGCCAATAGTGGCAATTCACTTTCAACTTTCTGATTATCTGGACAATAATCAAAAACTATTACTTCGTGTGACCGGCCTGGAAGTGCCGGGCACCGCATAAAATCGAGGGGCTCAAGCCCCCACTTGCCGTGTAGACCATCAGGAGAGTCGTTGATGAAAACCCGTCTGGCAGCATCGCTGGCCGCCGCAGTGCTGGCCTTTGCAGGGGCCAATCTGGCCCAGGCCGCGCAGGTGTCCGGTGCCGTTGGCGCCACAGGCCAAGGTGACATGACCTACCGTATTGGCATGTCGTTCGACTGGGACAAGAAATGGCTGGAAAGCAACACCGGTTATCTGAGCGGGTATTGGGACGCTGCGTACACCTACTGGGAGGGCGGGGACGCCAGTGGCGCACATTCGCTGTCGTTCAGCCCGGTATTCACCTATGAGTTCAGCGGTTTCACCTACACGCCGTACATCGAGGCCGGCATTGGCCTGGCGGCGTTTTCCAAGACCGACGTGGGCGATCAGCGTCTGGGTTCTTCGGTCAACTTCGAAGACCGCATCGGTTTTGGCTTGAAGTTGCCGGGGGAGCAGAAGGTGGGGATCCGTGCGATGCATTACTCCAATGCGGGCATCAAGCAGCCTAACGACGGGATCGAGTCGTACTCGCTGTTCTACAGCAAGGGATTCTGACGCAAGCGGCCGCTGTGCGGCCCTTCGCCGGCAAGCCAGCTCCCACGCCGTGGACTGCACTGAAGTCATATGCAGTACCTGTGGGAGCTGGCTTGCCGGCGAAGGGCTGCAAAGCAGCCCCGGCTACTCAGAATGTGTAGGAAACCCCTGCCTGTACCGTGCGAGGGTTGCCTGGGTAGGCATAGGTGTTGAATGCCCCTTCGTCGTACTCCTTGTTGAAGACATTCTTCACATCTAGATTGAGGCGCACATGCTCGTTGAGCTGGTAGAAGCTGAGCAGGTCAACCACGGTGTAATTGTCCATGTTGTAGGTGACTGCTTCAGTCTGACCGCTACGGTCATCCACGTACTTGACGCCTACCCCCAACCCCAGCCCCTTCGCGAAGCCGTCCTGGAACTCGTAGGTATTGAGTAAGCTGAAGCTGTTGCGCGGAATGTTGGCCAGGCGCGTGCCGGTGGGCAGGCGGTTGTCCTTGGTAACTTCGGCATCGACATACGAGTAGCCACCGATGACGCGCCATTCAGGCGTGATGTTGCCGGCGACGTTGATATCCACTCCGCGGCTGCGCACCTCACCGGCGGCAATGCTGTAGTTCAGATTGTTCGGGTCGCGAGTCAGCACGTTTTCCTTGACGATGTGGTAGATCGCCGCGTCAACGCTCAACTGGCGATCAAGTGCCTCCCATTTCACACCCAGCTCGTAGGACTTGCCTTTCTCGGGGTCGAAACCACGCCCTGTTGCACCGGCAGGAGCGCCACTATTGGGCTTGAATGAGCGTGCGGTGTTGGCATAGACCGCGACGGTATCGGTCAGGTCATACAGCAGGCCGAACCGCGGGGTTACACCGTTCTCGCCTTTATCGAAGTCCCCCGCACTGTTGAGCTTGTTGACGTAGTCATGTTCAAAGCGTTCGAAGCGCACGCCCGCCAAGGCTTTAAGGCGCTCGGTCAAGGCAACTTGGTCCTGAACGAAGAATGCCCAGGTCTTGAGGTTTTCCTTGTCATGCGTGGTGGTGCGGTTCAGGGCCGGGCGCGCCTGGTTGTACACCGGGTCGAACAAGTCGATGGTGTAATCAGTCGCGCTGCCGCCTGAGCGCTGGATGATCGAATTGTAATCGTAGTCTTCATACTCGACACCGGTCAGCAGGGTATGGCTGAAACCGCCGGTGTCGAAGTGTCCGGTCAGGTTCAACTGGTAGTCGCGGTCACGCCATTCCAGCTTGCGGTAGTTGAAGTTACGCCCCAGGGTACGGCCATCGGCCTGCAGGGTGTTGGCTTCGATGGCGTTGCCCTTGAGGGTACCGTCCAGCCACTGCATGCCGCCGCCCAAGGTCCAGTCATCATTGAGCGCATGCTCGAAACGCAACTGCGCCATGTTGTTATCGTTGTGCAGCCTGTTGTCGCTGCCTTTGCCCCAGATGTTGGTATCGCGCGAGGCGCTTCCAGCTTGGTTGGTGTAACGCGTCAGCCCGCGGTCAAGCGGGTGGTTGTTACGCATGAAGTCGCCTTCAAAGACGATTTTGGTCGCATCGTTCACCTGCCAGCTCAGCACCGGCGCGACGTTGTAGCGTTCGCTTTCGATGTTGTCGCGGAAGCTGTCGCCACCTTCGCCCAACACATTCAGGCGATAGGCCAGGCTGCCGTCCTGGTTCAAGGCACCGGTGGCGTCGAGGGTGGCGCGGTGCATGCCTTGATCGTCGAACTGGCTGCCCAGGGTGACCTGTTGTTCAGCCTGCGGCTGCTTGGTAACCACATTGAAGGTGCCGCCGGGGTCGCCACGGCCGTACAGGCTGCTGGCCGGGCCGCGGATCACTTCCAGACGCTCGACGTTGTTGGCATCAGGCGCATTCGGGTAACCGCGGTTCATCGGGAAGCCGTTGCGGTAGTACTCGCCAGTGGTGAAACCGCGGACAGTGACCGTGGTCAGGCCCTGCCCGCCAAAGTTGTTGGCGCGGCCCACACCACCGGCATAATCCAGGGCGTCTTGCAGGCGGGTGCTGGCCGTATCGGTCAACACATCCTTGGGCACCACGCTGACCGACTGCGGCGTTTCGTGCAGCGCCGTGTCGGTGCGGGTGGCGCTGGACGAGCGGGTGGCCTTGTAGCCAAAGACCGGGCCATCGGCGCGTTCGCTGTCGGCGTTGCTGGTGATGTTTAAAGCCTGGAGTTCAATCTGGACAGGGTCGCTGAGCGGTTCGGGCTCGGCAAAGGCCAGCGGGGAGACAGCATGAAGCACACAAAGCGAAACGAACGTGCGACGCATCGACGGTACGATCCTGGAGTAAGGCGCTGAGGGAGCGGGTGAGGAAGCGTCGCGAAATTACTACGAATCATTATCAAATGCATTCTTTTTGTATGGCACTGGTGTACCAAATATCAACCAGTGAAATACACACCGGCCTTTACGCGGGTAACCCGCTCCCACCGTTGATATCCCTGACGGAGCGGGTTTGCCCACGAAGCGGCCGGTTTAGGTATGCCAGAGCTCAGTGAACGGACTTGATCGCCAGCACATTACACAACGGATGCTCCAGTACATGGGCCGTGGTTCCGCCCAGGAACGTCTGCATCGCGTCATGCCGGTGGCTGCCCATGACAATCACATCGGCCCGGCTGTGGCCGACAAACTGGGCTACGTGTGGCAGCCCCCCGGTGATCTGGTCTTGTTCAGTCTAGTTCGCCTCAGGCTGCATGAGCGGCAGGCTGGCGATGCTCGTTGTGTCGGGTATGATGCTGCCCCTAATCATTGTCCTGAGGCCGTCCCATGTCCCTGAGTGCTGAACAGATCGGTGAATTCCGCACCTTCGCCGAGCAGCTGGCCGATGCCGCCGCGGTGGCGATCAAGCCTTATTTCCGTGCCAGCCTGGCTGTCGAGGACAAGGGGGGGCGGTTGTACGACCCGGTCACCGTGGCTGACAAGGCGGCCGAGGACGCCATGCGCGAGCTGATCCAGGCCCGCTACCCCGACCACGGTATTCTGGGTGAGGAAGCGGGTGTCGCGGTCGGCAGCAGCCCGCTGACCTGGGTGCTTGACCCGATTGATGGCACCCGTGCCTTCATCACCGGCCTGCCGTTGTGGGGGACGTTGATCGCCCTGAATGACGGCGAACGGCCGGTTGTAGGTGTGATGAACCAGCCATTCACCGGCGAACGCTTTGTCGGCACCCCTGAAGGTGCCTGGCGCAGCGGCACGCCGTTGCAAACCCGTGCCTGCGCCGACCTGGCCTCGGCCACGCTGATGTGCACCACTCCCGACATGTTCGATACCGCCGAGCGCAAGGCTGCGTTCGAGGCCGTTGCCGGTCAGGCGCGGTTGATGCGTTATGGCGGTGATTGCTATGCCTACTGCATGCTGGCTTCGGGCTTTGTCGATGTGATCGTGGAGGCCAGCCTGCAGCCGTATGACGTGCAGGCACTGATGCCGATCATTGAAGGGGCGGGTGGTGTGATCACTGCGTGGGATGGCAGCTCGGCGCAGAATGGTGGTTGCGTGGTGGCATGTGGGGACCCGGCGCTGCATGCGCAGGTGGTGGAGATGTTGCGCCACGCCCTGTGATTGATGCGTCGCCTGTGCGGGCCTCTTCGCGGGCAAGCCCGCGCCCACAGGTACTGTACAGTTATCAGAGTCTGCGGTACTCCTGTGGGAGCGGGCTTGCCCGCGAAGAGGCCCGCACAGGTTGCCGCTAATCCCAGCCTCCGCACTTTTTCCGATTTCCGGGCTCTATGCTTGGCTAGGCTGCTCTGATCCCCAATGCAGCCGCCGAATATCGACCCGGTGCCGATGGTTGCAAGCTACCCAAGTTTCTTCTCCCGCCTGCTACTGGCAGGCGCCCTCACATGCCTGTGCGCCTGCACCCAGGAGCAAGGCCGTGACATCGTTAATCAGTTCGGCAACGGCAAGCCCAGCGAGCTGTTCCAGACCAGCGTCGACCGCATGGCCACGCTGTCCATGCGCGACAACTTGCAAAGCCTGTACCTGCTGATGAACAAACTGTACCAGCGCAATCCCAACCAGTGGAAAATGTCTGGCTACATCGACGCCGCCACCGCCGAGCGACAGATTCGCATGGCCATCGAGCAACGCCAGCCATTGCCGCAACTGGGCAACCGCCGCGACCTGGCGGCATTGAGCTACGCCCTGAGCCCGGAGTTTCGCGGTGATCGCGTTGGTGCCTTCATTTACGCCATCGGCAGCATGCTGATTACCGCGCATGGTGGGCGTACCGAGTTCTACATGACCGATACCATCGACCCGCTGTTCGTCAACAACGCAGCGCGTAATATCGAGAAGGCTACTTGGATGCTCAGCCAGCGGCAGGACGCCAATGGGGTGCTGTTGCTGTTTTCCAACGAGATCTCGGAAGAGGGCAGTAACCTGAGTTTTGCCGTGGAGTTCGGCAAAATCGTTGCGCGGCTGGATCTGCTGGCGGAGTTGCTGGATGAACGTTATCGGCGGATTGGTTTGAACTACGCTCAAAGCCTGCTGCTAATGAACTTTCTGCCCGTGCAGTGACCAAGGCAACACCGTCAGCGCGTTCATTGATTACGCAACGACTCCAGCAGCGGCTGAAACTCGTCCAGCAACCAGTCCCGCAACCGCCGGCAAGTGGAGTCATGTTTCTTGTCTTCATTGAACGCCAGGAAGTGGAAGGTATCTTTCAACACCAGTTCTTGCTCCACAGGCCGCACCAGCAGCCCAACGCCACCCCTTGGCTGCCTAGCCGCCAGGCCCACGTGCTTGACTGTCGCCGCATTAGCTGCGCAGGTGCCAGCAGTGCGCTGAACATGATGCTGGCGCTGCTCGAACACTGCGGCGGCGCGCCGCTGCGCCTAGCGCTGGAGCTGATGCACGCCAATATAGAAGACCCGATTGGCATCGATGAAATCGCCAAGCACGCAGGGTTGTCCCGTCGGTACCTGGAAAGGTTGTTCCGCCGCCATGTACAGGCCACGCCGCCACGGTATTATCTGGAGCTGCGATTGTCCCATGCGCGGCAGTTGCTGCAGCACACCAGCACGTCGTTGACCGAGGTGGCTGTGGCCAGCGGGTTTGTTAGCTTCCCGCATTTTTGTCGGCGCTTTCGTGAGCTGTTTTCCATTGCCCCGCGCCAATTCCGGGCGCGGAGCCAAGGATGGGTAGGGCGACAGGAAGCGGTTGTACGCTGCATTCGTTACTGCCTATGCCGGCCTCTTCGCGGGTAAACCCGCTCCAACACTGATCGAAGGAGCACCATAGGCCGGTGTACGAGCAGGTTTAACCGCGAAGAGGCCAGCATAGGAACAACTGTTCGATCACCGAACATGTGAATCATCATTCTTGTCCTGTATCCGCCCATCCATTGCCAAAGCCGCATTGCCCAACCCCCGCCTTTTTGCTGTAGTGTGCCTATCCGCCGGTTGTCACCTGCCCTCATCACCCCACAACCGGCCCGATAGAATGACCGTGACGACCGCAACCACTGCCCACAAGGGTGTAGGAAGCGGCGACCAGAACAATAACGATACCGAGTGCCTTGCCTATGGAAAGCCGCCTGCTGAGCGAGCGCAGTAGCGTGTTTCATCACGCCGACCCTTATGCTGTGTCCGATTATGTGAACCAGCATGTAGGCCAGCATTGCATCGGACTGTCGCGCACCACGCACCCTCAGGCCAGCCTCAGCCATCGCAAATTTGCCGAACTCGACCTGTGCCGCATCAGCTACGGTGGCAGTGTGCGCGTTACCTCGCCAGCGCTGGAAACCATCTACCACCTGCAAGTGTTGCTCAACGGCAACTGCCTTTGGCGGGGGCATAAGCGCGAGCAGCACCTGGTACCGGGCGAGTTGCTGCTGATCAACCCGGATGACCCGGTTGACCTGACCTATTCGGAAGACTGCGAGAAGTTCATCCTCAAGGTGCCCACCCGGTTGCTGGACTCGATTTGCGATGAGCAGCGCTGGCACCGGCCAGAAGGTGGCGTGCGGTTCTTGCGCAACCATTACCGGCTGGATGAACTGGAAGGGTTCGTCAACCTGCTGGCCATGGTTTGCCACGAAGCGGAAGTGAGTGATTCGCTGCCGCGCGTGCAGGGGCACTACAGCCAGATTGTCGCCAGCAAGCTGTTGACCCTGATGAATAACAATATTCGTCGTGAAAGCCTGGGTTCGCCAGGGGCAAACCTTGAGCGAATCATTGACCACATCGACCGTAACCTGAAGCTTGAACTGACGGCCGAGGCGCTGGCGGAACAAGCGTGCATGAGCCTGCGTTCGTTATATGCCCTGTTTGACCGGCATCTGGGCATCACACCCAAGCAGTATGTGCGCCAGCGCAAGCTGGAGCAGGTGCGTGCCTGCCTGGGCGACTCCAGTTGCGCGGTGCGCAGTGTGACGGAACTGGCCATGGATTATGGCTTCCTGCACCTTGGGCGGTTTTCCGAGGTGTACCGGCAGCAGTTTGGCGAATTGCCTTCCGAAACCTTCCGCAATCGGCGCTGAACCGCGCCGGCCTCTTCGCGGGCTCGACCGCTCCCACAGGTATTCCACAAGCTTGGGGACAGTGGTAATCCTGTGGCAGCGGGCAAGCCCGCGAAGAGGCTCTCAAGCCAGACGCCTCAACCTGCACAAAACGGATATCACTGCGCACAAACCGGATACTCCCGCCTAATACCAGCGCCCAAACTGACCAGGTCTAAACAATAACAAGGGAGACCCTGGCCATGTCCCTGGGATTCGACTACCTCAATGCCATGCTCGAGGACGACCGTGAAAAGGGCATCTACCGCTGCAAGCGGGAGATGTTCACCGACCCACGCCTGTTCGACCTGGAGATGAAACACATCTTCGAGGGCAACTGGATCTACCTGGCCCACGAAAGCCAGATCCCCGAAAAAAACGACTTCCTCACCCTGACCATGGGGCGCCAGCCGATTTTCATCGCGCGCAACAAGGACGGTGAGCTCAATGCCTTCCTCAATGCCTGCAGCCACCGAGGCGCCATGCTGTGCCGGCACAAGCGCGGCAACCGGTCCAGCTACACCTGCCCGTTCCACGGCTGGACGTTCAACAACAGCGGCAAACTGCTGAAGGTGAAAGACCCAAGCAACGCCGGCTACCCCGACAGCTTCAACTGCGACGGCTCCCACGACCTGACCAAGGTGGCGCGCTTCGAGTCGTACCGGGGCTTTTTGTTCGGCAGCCTGAATGCCGATGTGAAACCGCTGGTCGAGCACCTGGGCGAGTCGGCCAAAATCATCGACATGATCGTCGACCAGTCGCCAGAAGGCCTGGAAGTGCTGCGCGGTGCCAGCTCGTACATCTACGAAGGCAACTGGAAGCTCACCGCCGAAAACGGCGCCGACGGCTACCACGTCAGCTCTGTGCACTGGAACTACGCCGCCACCCAGAACCAGCGCAAGCAGCGTGAGGCCGGTGACGAGATCAAGACCATGAGCGCCGGCTCCTGGGCCAAGCAGGGCGGGGGCTTCTATTCCTTCGACCATGGCCACCTGCTGCTCTGGACCCGCTGGGCCAACCCGGAAGACCGCCCCGCCTACGAGCGCCGTGACCAGCTGGCTGCCGACTTCGGCCAGGCCCGTGCCGACTGGATGATCGAGAACTCGCGCAACCTGTGCCTGTACCCGAACGTGTACCTGATGGACCAGTTCAGCTCGCAGATCCGCGTTGCCCGGCCGATTTCGGTAAACAAGACTGAAATCACCATCTACTGCATCGCGCCCAAAGGCGAGAGCGCCGATGCCCGCGCCAAGCGCATTCGCCAGTACGAAGACTTCTTCAACGTCAGCGGCATGGCCACCCCGGACGACCTGGAAGAGTTCCGCTCCTGCCAGACCGGCTACGGCGGCGGCACTGGCTGGAACGACATGTCCCGTGGCGCGAAGCACTGGGTCGAAGGCGCCGATGAAGCGGCTAAAGAGATCGAGCTCCATCCGCTGCTGTCTGGCGTGCGCACCGAGGACGAAGGCCTGTTCGTGCTGCAACACAAATACTGGCAGGACACCATGATCCAGGCCCTGAAGGACGAACAGCAGCTGATCCCTGTGGAGGCCGTGCAATGAGCCTGTATGAAACCGTGCGCGACTTCCTCTACCGCGAAGCGCGCTACCTGGATGACGCCCAGTGGGACGAGTGGCTGGAGCTGTACGCCAGCGACGCCAGCTTCTGGATGCCGAGCTGGGATGACGATGACGCCCTCACCGAAGACCCACAAAGCGAAATCTCGCTGATCTGGTACGGCAACCGTGGCGGCCTGGAAGACCGCGTGTTCCGTATCAAGACCGAGCGCTCCAGTGCGACCGTGCCCGACACCCGCACCTCGCACAACATCAGCAACATCGAGATCGTCGAGCAAGGCGAGGGCAGCTGCCAGGTGCGTTTCAACTGGCACACCCTGAGCTTCCGCTACAAGACCACCGACAGTTACTTCGGTACCAGCTTCTACACCCTCGACCTGCGCGGCGAGCAGCCGCTGATCAAGGCCAAGAAGGTGGTGCTGAAGAACGACTACGTGCGCCAGGTCATCGACATCTACCACATCTGATACAGGGTTTTACGAGCATTGCCCGGTGCGTCCTGCGACGCGCCGTGGGCCGGCTCGCCCGCGAGGTGCAACATGAGCTACCAGATCGCACTGAATTTCGAAGACGGGGTTACCCGTTTCATTGAAGCCACCGGCTATGAAACCGTGGCCGACGCGGCCTACCGCCAAGGCATCAACATCCCGCTGGACTGCCGCGATGGCGCCTGCGGTACCTGCAAATGCAAGGCCGAATCCGGGCGTTACGAGCTGGGCGACAACTTCATCGAAGACGCCCTGAGCGAAGACGAAATCGCTGAAGGCTATGTGCTCACCTGCCAGATGCGCGCCGAAAGCGACTGCGTGATCCGCATTCCGGCTTCGTCGCAGCTGTGCAAGACCGAACAGGCCAGCTTCGAGGCGGCCATCAGCGATGTACGCCAGCTGTCGGCCAGCACCATCGCCCTGTCGATCAAGGGCGAGGCCCTCAGCCGCCTGGCCTTCCTGCCGGGGCAGTACGTCAACCTCAAGGTGCCGGGCAGCGAGCAGAGCCGTGCCTATTCGTTCAGTTCGTTGCAGAAGGACGGCGAAGTCAGCTTCCTGATCCGCAACGTGCCGGGCGGTTTGATGAGCAGCTTCCTCACCAACCTGGCCAAGGCCGGCGACAGCATGAGCCTGGCGGGGCCGTTGGGCAGCTTCTACCTGCGGCCTATCCAGCGCCCGCTGTTGCTGCTGGCTGGCGGCACTGGTCTGGCCCCGTTCACCGCGATGCTGGAAAAGATCGCCGAGCAGGGCAGTGAACACCCGCTGCATCTGATCTATGGCGTGACCAATGACTTCGACCTGGTCGAGCTGGATCGGCTGCAAGACTTTGCAGCGCGTATCCCCAACTTCACCTTCAGCGCCTGCGTAGCCAACCCGGACAGCCAGTACCCGCAGAAGGGCTATGTGACCCAGCACATCGAGCCGCGCCACCTGAACGATGGCGATGTGGACCTGTACCTGTGCGGGCCGCCACCGATGGTCGAGGCGGTGAGCCAGTACGTGCGCGAGCAGGGCATTACCCCGGCCAATTTCTACTACGAGAAGTTCGCGGCAGCGGCCTGACAACTCCCAATTATTCCAAGCAATACGCCGACCCTGCGGGAGCGGGCTTGCCCGCGAAGCAGGCAGCGCGGTGGATGGCACGGGCTCTGCCCGTGTTCGCGGGCGAGCCCGCTCCCACAGTGATCGCGCGGGCTTCAGATTGGAGCAAGACAGTTGCTCCCTCAGGGGCTATTGCGAACCGGAGATTTGCGTATGAACAACCGATTCCAAGGCAAGGTCGCCCTGGTCACCGGTGCCGCACAGGGCATCGGACGGGGCGTGTGCTGGCGGCTGAAGGCCGAAGGCGCGCAAGTGGTCGCGGTAGACCGTTCCGAACTGGTCCACGAGCTGGCCGGCGAGGGCATGCTCACCCTCACCGCCGACCTCGAACAACACGCCGACTGCGCCGGTGTCATGGCCAGTGCAGTGGAAACCTTCGGCCGCCTCGACATCCTGGTCAACAACGTCGGCGGCACCATCTGGGCCAAGCCTTTTGAACACTATGAGGTGGCGCAGATCGAAGCCGAGGTGCGCCGCTCGCTGTTCCCCACCCTGTGGTGCTGCCATGCCGCGCTGCCCTACATGCTCGAGCGCGGTAGCGGCGCCATCGTCAACGTCTCGTCCATCGCCACCCGTGGCGTCAACCGCGTGCCTTATGGCGCGGCCAAAGGCGGCGTCAACGCGCTCACCGCTTGCCTGGCCTTTGAAACCGCTGGCCGTGGTATCCGCGTCAACGCCACCGCACCCGGCGGCACCGAAGCGCCACCCCGTCGCGTGCCACGCAACAGCGCCGAGCAAAGCGAACAGGAAAAACACTGGTACCAGCAGATCGTCGACCAGACCCTCGACAGCAGCCTGATGCACCGCTACGGCAGCATCGACGAGCAAGTGGGCGCGATTCTGTTCCTTGCCTCTGACGAAGCCTCATACATCACCGGCGTGACCTTGCCGGTAGGAGGCGGCGACCTCGGCTGAGCAGCAACTTCCAGGCAACAGTTTTCCCTTACAACAAAAACAAGAGCGACAGATGCCATGCGAACCCTTGACGTACACCCGATCATCGATAACGCGCGCTTTACCCCGTTCCACTGGATGGTCATGGCCTGGTGCGGCCTGCTGCTGATCTTCGACGGCTATGACCTGTTCATCTACGGCGTGGTACTGCCGGTCATCATGAAAGAGTGGGGGCTTACCCCGTTGCAGGCCGGTGCGCTGGGCAGCTACGCGCTGTTCGGCATGATGTTCGGCGCCTTGGCATTCGGCAGCCTGGCCGACCGTATCGGGCGCAAGAAGGGCATTGCCATCTGTTTCGCCTTGTTCTCGGGGGCAACCATTCTCAATGGCTTTGCCAGCAGCCCGAGCGAGTTCGGCATCTACCGTTTCATTGCCGGCCTGGGCTGTGGCGGCCTGATGCCCAACGCTGTGGCACTGATGAACGAATATGCGCCCAAGCGCTTGCGCAGCACGCTGGTGGCAATCATGTTCAGCGGCTATTCGCTGGGCGGCATGCTGTCGGCAGGTGTGGGTATCTTCATGCTGCCGCGCTTTGGTTGGGAGTCGATGTTCTTCGCCGCTGCCGTGCCACTGCTGCTGTTGCCGGTGATCCTCTACTACCTGCCTGAGTCGATCGGCTTCCTGGTGCGCCAGGGCCGCACCGAAGAAGCTCGCAAACTGTTGAAGCGGCTGGACCCGGAATGCGATGTACAGGCGGATGACGTGTTGCAGGCCGCTGACCGCAAAGGCAGCGGGGCATCGGTGCTGGAGCTGTTCCGTAATGGCCTGGCCATACGGACACTGGCGCTGTGGCTGGCGTTCTTCTGCTGCCTGCTGATGGTCTATGCACTCAGTTCCTGGCTGCCGAAACTGATGGCCAACGCGGGCTACAGCCTGGGTTCGAGCCTGTCGTTCCTGCTGGCGCTGAACTTTGGCGGCATGGCCGGGGCAATTCTGGGCGGCTGGCTGGGCGACCGCTACAACCTGGTCAAGGTGAAGATGGCGTTCTTCATTGCCGCTGCGCTGTCGATCAGCCTGCTGGGGGTGAACAGCCCGATGCCGGTGCTTTACCTGCTGATCTTCATTGCCGGCGCCACCACCATCGGCACGCAGATCCTGCTGTATGCCGGCGCCGCGCAGATGTATGGGCTGTCGGTGCGCTCCACCGGCCTGGGCTGGGCCTCGGGCATTGGGCGTAACGGCGCCATCGTCGGCCCGCTGCTGGGCGGCGCGCTGATGGGCATCAACCTGCCGCTGCAACTTAACTTCATCGCGTTCGCCATCCCTGGCGCAATCGCTGCGCTGGCCATGGCCGTGCACCTGGCCAGTGGCCGTCGGCACGCCCAGGCCCTTGCGACGCAGGCGTAACCCGAAGAACAAGCGCCGGGCACCGCGCCCGGCCAATGCCGCGCCAGAGGTGCCATGAAAACCCTGATCAAGGACAGCTCGCTGTCCGCCATCGTCGCTGGCTGCATCGCCACGATGATCTCCTACGCAGGCCCGTTGGTGATCATCTTCCACGCCGCCGAAGCCGCCGGCCTGTCCCACCAGCAGTTGTCATCCTGGGTCTGGGCCGTGTCCATGGGCAGTGCCGTGCTCGGTGCGCTGCTCAGCCTGCACTACCGGGTACCTGTGGTGATCGCCTGGTCGATTCCAGGTTCCGCGCTGTTGGTCACCGCCTTGCCGCAACTCGGCCTGGAGCAAGCCGTGGGGGCTTACCTGGTGGCCAATCTGGTTCTGCTGATGATCGGCATCAGCGGGGCCTTCGACCGCATTATCGGGCGCCTGCCGGGGTCCATCGCTGCCGGCATGCAGGCGGGCATTCTGTTCAGCTTCGGCATCGACGTGTTCCGCGCCCTGCCAGTGCAGCCGCTACTGGTGCTGGCGATGTTCGTTACCTACGTGCTGATGCGCCGGCTACAGCCACGCTATGCGGTGGCGGCGGTGCTGTGCGTGGGAACCCTGGTGACCGTTGCCAGCGGGGCGTTTCGCAGTGAGGCGCTGGTGCTGGAACTGGCTTCGCCACAGTGGGTCACGCCGCAGTTCAGCCTTTCGGCGGTATTCAGCCTGGCCTTGCCAATGGTGCTGGTGGCGCTCACCGGGCAGTTCATGCCAGGCATGGCGGTACTGCGCAACGCCGGGTACGCCACACCCGCCAGCCCGTTGATCAGCGCCAGTGCCCTGGCTGGAGCGCTGCTGGCGCCGTTCGGCTGCCACGGGCTGAACCTGGCGGCGGTTACCGCCAGCCTGTGCACCGGCCATGAAGCCCATGAAAACCCGCGGCGGCGTTATGTGGCGGCGGTGGCTGGCAGTGCGCTGTACCTGCTGCTGGGCATTGCCGGCGCCACGTTGATGTCGCTGTTCGCCGCCTTTCCTGCTGCGCTGATCGCTGCCCTGGCCGGCTTGGCCCTGTATGGTGCCATCAGCGAGGCCCTGGCCCGCAGCCTGGCAGAGCCGGCCGAGCGCGACGCCGGGCTGTTCACCTTCCTGGTCACCGCTTCGGGGGTGGCGTTCCTGGGGTTGTCGGCGGCGTTCTGGGGGCTGCTGTTCGGCCTGCTGGCCCATGCGCTGCTCAGGTTGCATCGGCCACGTGCCCGGGAGGTGCTGCGCCGTACCCCATGAACTGCAGTGTTCCCAACGCTTTACCCATAAAAACAAGATCAAGAGAGCTTCGGAATGAATCACACCCCTTGTGTCGCCCTGGGCCTGACTTTGCTCAGCCAACCACTGCTGGCTGCCGAAGGCGGCTTTTTCGAGGACTCGAAGGCCACCCTGAGTGCCCGCAACTACTATTTCAGCCGCGATTTCTCTGACATCGTCGGGGCCAACAAGCAGTCCAAGGCCGAGGAGTGGGCCCAGGGCTTCATCCTCGACTTCAAGTCGGGCTACACCCCCGGTACCGTCGGTTTTGGCGTGGACGCGCTGGGCCTGCTGGGTATTAAGCTCGACAGCAGCCCCGACCGGGCCAATACCGGCCTGCTGCCGGTGCATGGCGATGGCCGTGCCGCCGACGAGTACAGCCGCCTGGCGCCTACCTTCAAGGCCCGCCTGTCGAAGACCGAAGTGCGCATCGGTGAACTGCAACCCAACCTGCCGGTACTGACATTCAGTGATATCCGCCTGTTGCCGCCGACTTACCAGGGCGCCAGTTTGAGTTCGTCGGAAATCGACGGGCTGACCTTGCAGGCCGGCCACCTGAAAAGCACTCACCTGCGTAACGAAGGCGGCGACGGCAAGATGAACGCCATGCTCGGCCATGTGCCGATGCGCCAGGCTGAAAGCGATGCCTTCAACTACGTGGGCGGGGACTATGCGTTCAACGCCAACCAGAGCAGCGTCAGCCTGTGGTACGGGCAGTTGGAAGACATCTATGAACAAGGCTTTGTCGGCCTGAAGCACAGCAAGCCAGTAGGGGACTGGGTGCTTAGCGCAAACCTGGGCTATTTCACCGCGCGTGAGGATGGCGATGCGCTGCTGGGCAATATCGACAACCAGGCATTCTTCTCGATGTTCACCGCCCGGCATGGCGGGCACAGCTTCCATGCCGGCTACCAGGGCATCTATGGCGACAGCCCGTTCCCTCGGGTATTCGCCAACATTTCGCCGTTGGGTAACGAGGTGCCGACGTATGAGTTTGCCTACACCGATGAGCGCTCGTACCAGGTGCGCTACGACTACAACTTCGCCGCCCTGGGCGTACCGGGCCTGACGGCGACTGTGCGGTACATAACCGGTAACAATGTCGATACCGGGCTGGGTTACGAAGGGCGGGATCGCGAACGTGACCTGGACATTGGCTATGCGGTGCAGAGCGGCGTGCTGAAGGGGCTGGGGATTCGGGTGAGGAACGCCATGGCGCGCTCCAATTACCGCAGTGACATCGACGAAAACCGCCTGACGTTGGTGTACACCTGGCAGCTGTTCTGAGCCAGCCAAGGGAATTGTGCACCGAGGTCGTATGAAGGTAGCTTGCGCAAATATCCCTTTCAGGAGCGCGACCCTTGGACTCCATCACCCAAGCCTTACTCGGCGCGGCCCTGCAGGGTACCGTGCTTGGCCGCATCCAGGGGCGGCGCGCGTTGCTGTATGGCGCTGCGCTGGGCACGCTGCCCGACTTGGACGTGATCATCCGCTACGCCGACCCGGTGTCGCAGATGACCTACCACCGCGGGTTCTCCCACTCGCTGTTCGTGCTTACCGGGCTGGCCTTGCTACTGGCCTGGCTGGTCCACAAATGCTGGCCTGGCAAGGGTTACACCTTGTCCAGGTTGTTTGTGGCGTTCTGGCTGGTACTGGTTACTCATCCGTTGCTAGATGCCTTCACGGTCTACGGTACGCAGTTGTTCTGGCCTTTGCAGGCCACCCCGCAAAGCTGGGCGGCGGTGTTCATCATCGACCCGGTCTACACCTTGCCGCTGCTGGCGGCGGTTATCTACGCCATCTTCAAGGGCGTGACTGCAAAGGCGACACGTCTGCTGACCTTGGCGCTGGTGTTCAGTACCGCTTACCTGGGTTTCGGCCTTGCCGGGCGTATGGCGGCAGAGCAGCGCTTCCAGGCGGCACTGGATCAGCAAGGCATTGTCGCCAGTGAAGTGCGCGCCGTGCCGTTCGCTTTCAACAGTCTGGTCTGGCGCGTACTGGCCAAGACCCAGGAGGGTGATTACTACGAGGGCATCAGCAGCGGGTTTGACCGGCAAGCGCCTGAAATGCAGCGTTTGCCGCGTAATCTGCAGCTGGCGAAAGCACTGGCAGGAAGCCCTTTGCACCAGCGTTTGCGCTGGTTTACCGATGACTGGCTGCGCTACGACCAGGTGGGCGACGCGCTGGTGGTGACCGACTTGCGCATGGGCATCCCTGGCAACTACACCTTCCGTTTCAACATGGCCCACCGTGACCGCCAGGGGCACTGGGTTGCCGACGTACCTTCGCGGTGGCAAGGCAGTGGGCCTGGCTCGATGTTCAACGGTAATGACCTGCGTTTGATCTGGCGGCGTATTGTCGACCAGCAGCCACCACTGCCGTTGGCCGCCTGGACAGACGCGTACATGAGGCAAGCCCCGAACACGCCCTAGCCAGCCTGTGGCCTTGCATTAGCTGGCTTCGGCCCCATTTATGCCGGTTCGATGACTCATCGTTTCACCGACCGCTTCGTCGACCTGGTCGAGGAGGGCGTAGACGTTGCGGTGCCTATTGGCGCACCCAAGGAAGACTCACAGTTGTTGACCCGCACGGTGGCCTGGCAGCAGTGCGTGACCTCGCTGTGGCCGCCATCGCACGATACCGGGGTGATTGGGGAAAGGGGGGACCGGGAGCCCGGCGCAGGGCTCCCCAATGCGTCAGCTGCGCGCCAAGCGCCCGCTCACATAATGCGCCACATCATTGAACCCCGGCGTGGATGCATGCCCCGGCGTTACCAGCGAGTCGATGAACGCTTCATCCTCCGCCGTGATCTTCACCGCCAATGCACCGCCATAGGTGTCCCACTGCGCTTCGGTACGCGGCCCGACAATCGCCGAGCTCACCAGCTGGTTATTCAGCACCCAGGCAATGGCGAACTCAACCATTCCCACGCCCTTGGCCTCAACGTAAGCCTGGATCTGCCGGGCGATGGCCAGCGACTCCTGGCGCCACTCCACTTCCATGATGCGCTTGTCCTGGCGCCCTGCGCGGCTGCCGGCATCCGGCACCGCCCCCGGCGCGTACTTGCCACTGAGTACGCCACGCGCCAACGGGCTGAACGGCACGACGCCCAGGCCATGGGCGGCGGCGGCAGTGAGTTGCTCGGGCTCGGCCTGACGGTTGACGATGTTGTACAGCGGCTGGCTCACCACCGGCCTGGGCACCCCGAGGCGCTCGGCAATGTGGCAGACCTCGGCAATGCGCCAGCCACGGAAGTTGGACACGCCCCAGTAGCGGATCTTGCCCTGGCGCAGCAAGTCGCCGATGGCCAGCACGGTCTCTTCCAGCGGCACCTTGTGGTCTTCACGGTGCAGGTAGTAGATGTCCAGGTAGTCCATGCCCATGCGGGTGAGGGTGGCCTGCAGGGCATTGAAGATGTGTTTGCGCGACAGCCCGCTGCGGTTGGGCAGGCCATCGGCCGGGCCGAAGCCGACCTTGCTGGCGACGATCCAGTCCTGACGGTGGCGTGCCACCGCTTCACCGACGATTTCTTCCGAGCGCCCGGCGTTGTAAACGTCCGCAGTGTCGATGAAATTGATGCCCTGGTCCCAGGCCTTGTCGATGATGCGCAGGGCGTCTTCGGTACTGGTCTGCTCGCCGAACATCATGCTACCCAGGGTGAGGGCGGATACCTGCAGGCCACTGCGGCCGAGGGGGCGGTAGATCATGCGCTTGGGTCCTTTTCAGTCGGCTGATCCCGCTGTTTTACACACAACCGGGGCGCATTGAAAGGCGGACCTCAGCCAATTAGCGCCAAAGCCTCTTGTAGGCTTAACGGGCGTTTCATGCGTTGCGACAGCGTTGCCATGGCATCGGAATAACCCTTGGCGACCACGGCTTCAACCCGTTCATCCACACACTGCAGCGCAATGAAATCGCCTTTTTCCGGCTCACCGACGAACTCGATCCGGTTCCAGTCCCGGGGGTGGCCAAGCACTTCGTAAGTGCGGCCGTGCTGGAAAGTCCAGAAGAAAGGCACATCGGCATAGCGGCGCTGCTCGCCAAGCATGTTGGCTGCAGCGATCACCCCGTGTTGCTGGGCCAGACGCCAGTGCTCGATGCGCACAGGTCGACCGGTGAGCGGGAAGGTGGCGATATCCCCCGCCGCCCACAGGCCATCGGCAGCGCGCAGTTCTGCGTCGACCCTCACGGACTTGTCCTCGGTCAGCGGCACGCCCTGGAGGAAGGCAGTGGCCGGTTTTACCCCCGTGCCGAGCAGCACCAAGGGTGTTTGAAGCCGTTCTCCGTTGGCCAGTTGCACGGCTTCGACGTTGTCCTGCCCCTCGATGCGCTGAACTTCAGTAGGGCCGTGGAAGGTAACACCCTTGCGCTCATGCATCTCACGGATGCTGCGGCCGATGCGTTCACCCAGCTGCCGGGCCAGGGGGACTTCGTGGCGGGTGACCACGTGCACCTGTAGGCCGTACTTGCGCAATGCCGAGGCGGCTTCGAGGCCGATGAAACCGTCACCGATGATGACCACCGGTTGGCCGGGTTCGGCGGCATCGAGCAACTGGGCGGCATCCTCCCGTGAGCGCAGGGTGAACACCCCGGGCAGCTCGGCGCCGGGGATGTCCGGGCGCAGTGCTTTCCCGCCGGTGGCCAGCAGGCAGGCGTCGTAATCGATTTGTTGGCCGTCGGCGAGCGTCAGCTGGCGTTTCTGGCTGTTGAGTGTGCGCACCTTGCCGTGCTTGCGCTCCAACTGGCCCTTGCGCAAGGCGTCGGCATCAAGCAGGGCGGGGACTTCATCGGGCGGCATCTGCCCGGCAATCACGAATTTGCTCAGGGCCGTGCGGTCGTAGGCGGGCTGGCGTTCCTGATCGACCCACACCAGCCGGCCGGCGAAGCCGTGGGCCAGCAACGTAGCGACTGCAGCGCTGCCAGCGGCGCCAGCACCCACCACGACGAAGCAGCGGGCATCGCTGTGGCGTGGCGGCTCGATGGCTGGCAGGGGCTGGTCATCGACCCAGACTTCATCGCCCTTGACCCAGGCTTTGTAGCGACGCAGGTCGGCCAGCGCCGGGGGCTCGCAGACCACGCCATCGTCAACCGCGAAGGCCGCTTTATGCCAAGGGCACACCAACAGGCCACCGCAAACCACACCTTCGTCGAGCGGGGCGCCTGCGTGGGGGCAATGGCCTTGGTAGGCCCGAACCTGGTCGCCCTGGCGGATGAGGACAAGTTCTTCGCTACCGGCCTGAACACGCAGAGGACGGTGTTCGTCGAGCTCGCTCAGGAGGGCGACGGCGTGCTGGGTCATGAGGTTCTCCAAAGGGGTCTTTGGAACCATTTGACGCCTGGGTCGGGCAGGGGATGCGTTGAGCTGACGATCGGTGGAGGGTGTGGATTGTGCGTGGCCTGGGCTGGCCTTTTCGCGGGCTTGCCCGCTTCCACAGGATCACCACGAGCTCGAACACTGTGGCGGTCCTGTGGGAGCGGGCGAGCCCGCGAATGGGCTCAACTGGCCTTTGCAGTACTCAGCGCACCTGCCCGCGTTACCCGCAAGGCTACCAGGCTACCCAGCACGATCAGCGCCGCCAGCGAATACAGTGCGGCATCGGTGGAACCGGTCTGGTCCTTAATGAACCCCACCAAGTACGGGCTGAGGAACCCCGCCATCTGGCCCACCGAGTTGATGATGGCCAAACCGGCCACAGCGGCACCGGCACTGAGCAGCGCGGTGGGCATTGGCCAGAACATCGGCAGGCCGGTGAGCGCGCCCATGGTGGCAATCGACAGGCCAAGAATGGCAATGGTCGGGTTACCCGCGAAGTTCACCGCAATCAGCAGGCCGATCGCACCCATCAGCATCGGCACCACAAGGTGCCAGCGCCGTTCGTTGCGCAGGTCGGCCGAGCGCCCGCACAGGATCATGAACACACCCGCCAGCAGGTACGGAACGGCGCTGAGCCAGCCGATCAGCAGCGGGTTGTCGAAGCCCATGTTCTTGATGATCGATGGCAGCCAGAAGTTGATCGCGTACACACCGCTCTGGATGCAGAAGTAGACGAAACCGAAGGTCCAGATCAGCGGGTTGGTCAAAACGGCCAGTACGCTGTCGCCGGCAGTGCTTGGTTTGCTGGCAGCATCGGCTTCCAGGTCGGTTGCGATCAGCTGGCGTTCCGCCGTACTCAGCCAAGGCGCTTTCTGGTAGCCGTCACTGAGCAAAAACACCGCCAGTATGCCCAGGGCAACGGTCGGCAGGCCCTGGATCAGGAACATCCACTGCCAGCCGGCCAGGCCGTGTTGGCCAGCGGCGAAGTGCTGCAGGATCCAGCCGGAGAACGGCCCACCGAGCAAGCCCGACACCGGGATCGCCGACATGAACAGGGCCATGATGCGCCCGCGACGGGCCGCCGGGAACCAGCGCGAGAGGTACAGCACCACACCTGGGAAGAAGCCGGCTTCGGCGGCGCCGGTGAACAGGCGCAAGGTGTAGAACTCGGTGGGGGTGGTGACGAACAGCAGGCAGGTGGAGAGGCTGCCCCAGGCGATCATCATCAGTGCAATCCAGCGCCGAGGGCCAAACCGGTTGAGCGCCAGGTTGCTTGGCAAACCGCACAGTACGTAACCGATGAAGAAGATGCCTTCGCCTAGGCCGTACACCGTTTCGCTGAACTTCAGGGCGTCGAGCATCTGCAACTTGGCAAAGCCGACGTTGACGCGGTCCAGGTAGTTGAACAGGTAGCAGATGAAAATGAACGGAATCAGCCGCAGGGTGATGCGCCGATACAGCGCGTTGCGGGTGGTGTCCGTGCCTTGGTCAGGGGCGAGGCTGTGTGCCATGATCGGGTTCTCTGTTGTTATGGTTGTCGCCGCGTCGCCTGTGCCGGCGCTCGCCCTGACGAGTCTCGGGGACTGCAGTCGGCCTGTCTTTGTGCTTTTGCACAGTGCCTGGCCCAGGCTGCTGTGCCCGAGCCCAAAAGCCTGACACCTAAAGGACCCCGCAATGTTCGAACTCGACCATGACCTGGCGCAGGATATCGTTGACCGGGCGATGGCCATTCTGCCGTGCAACGTCAATGTCATGGACAGCCAGGGGTTGATCCTGGGCAGCGGTGAACCGGAGCGTATCAACACCCGCCATGAAGGCGCGCAACTGGTCCTGGCCAATGGCCGTATCGTCGAGCTGGATACTGATGCGGCCAAATGCCTGAAGGGCGTGCAGCCCGGGGTGAACCTGCCGCTGATGCTCGATGGCCGGCTGATGGGCGTACTGGGCCTGACGGGTGACCCGCAACAGGTGCGCACCTATGGTGAACTGGTACGGATGACCGCCGAGATGCTGCTGGCCCAGCGCCATTTGCAAGCCGACCAGCAATGGCGACGCCAGCGTTGTGATGACCTGCTGGCGCTGTTGCTAGGCGGCAGCGGCGACTCGCCACGCTTGCTCGACGAAGCCCGGCAACTGGGCCTGAAGCCGCAGTTGCCACGGGTGCCTTGCCTGTTCGAGCTGGCCTCGGGGCCGCCCGCCGAGGCGCTTGCCGCGTGGTTGCTGAGCCGCTACCCGGACAGCTGGTGTGTCAGCCCGGCGCGGCGGTCGTTGCTGTGGTGTCGGCCCGCAGGTGTGACGCTGGATGAGCCACGCCTGCTCGAGCGGCTGCAACGCCATGGCTGGGGCGTGGAGCGCCTGGCTTTGGGCAGTACCGCGCAGAGCTTGGAACAACTGCGCCGAGGTTATCGCCGAGTGCGAGACTTGCTGGCCTACGGGCGCGAGGTACTCCCCGCCGAGCGCTTGCTGAGCCTGCATCGCTACCGGCTACCGGCGCTGCTGTGGCGGCATCGCAACGACGATGCGCTGGATGAACTGCTGGAACCGTTGCAGCGCATTCGCGCCAAGGACAACAGTGGGCAGTTGCTCACCACCCTGCGCGCGTGGTGTGCCCATGACGGCCAGAGCCAGGCCTGTGCCGATGCCTTGGGCATCCACCGCAACAGCCTGCGCTATCGGCTGGAACGGATTGCCGAACTGGGTGAGGTCGACCCGCTGCGCATGGAGGGGATGCTGAGCTTGTACCTGGGGTTGCAGCTGTTGCCTGCTGACTGACGCGGCGCCTGCAGGCGCCGCCACGAAGGCATCTGCCCAAACAACCCGCCCGGCGGTTTGTGCATTTGACCGAGGCCAGCCTGGCGGGCACCTGTCAGCATGCCGCTCATCAGGACAGGAGAATCCCCATGAAGATCGTCATTGCCCCCGACTCGTTCAAGGACAGCCTCGATGCTGCCGGTGTCGCCCGTGCCATCGCTGCTGGCCTGAGCCGGGCGTGGCCGGACGCAGCCTTGGTCGAGTGCCCAATGGCCGACGGCGGCGAAGGCACCATGGAGGCGATCCTGGCGGCCAGCCACGGCGAACTGCGCCTCCAAGCGGTACGTGGGCCACTGGGGCACAGCGTCGAAGCCGGTTGGGGGTGGCTGCCACAAAGCCGCACGGCCATCATCGAAATGGCCCAGGCCAGTGGCTTGCAGCTGGTGCCAACCGACCAGCGTGATGCGTGCCGCAGCAGCACCTGGGGCACCGGCGAGCTAATTGCCGCCGCCTTGGCCGCCGGCGCACAGCGGGTGGTACTGGCCATCGGTGGTAGCGCCACCAACGATGCAGGCAGCGGCATGCTGCGCGCGCTGGGCCTGCGCCTGCTGGATGCCGAGGGGCAAGCGCTGGAGGAAGGTGGCCTGGCACTGGCGAAGCTGGCGCGGATCGACGCCAGTCACCTCGACCCGCGCCTGGCCGAGGTGCAATTCGAAGTCGCGGCGGACGTCGACAACCCGCTGTGCGGCGCCAACGGCGCATCGGCGATTTTCGGCCCGCAGAAGGGCGCTAACCCGCAGCAGGTGCAGGCGTTGGACCAGGCGCTGGGGCATTTTGCCGACCATTGTGCACAGCTGCTGGGCGACGATGTGCGCGACTACCCTGGGTGCGGCGCTGCCGGTGGTATGGGCTTCGCCGCCCGTGCGTTCATGGGGGCACAGTTCCGCCCGGGGGTAGAGGTGGTGGCCGAACTGGCCGGCCTTGACGCCTTGGTGCAGGGCGCGGACCTGGTGGTGACGGGTGAGGGGCGTTTCGATGCCCAGACACTGCGCGGCAAGACGCCGATGGGGGTTGCCCGGGTCGCCAAGCGCCACGGTGTGCCGGTGGTGGTGCTGGCCGGGACACTGGGTGAGGGCTACCAGCAGTTGTATGCCCATGGGGTCGATGCTGCATTTGCGTTGGCCAGCGGGCCGATGAGCCTGGAGCAAGCGTGTGCCAACGCGGCAGAACTGCTGCAGGCTCGGGCTTGTGACGTGGGCCGGTTATGGCGCTGCGCCGCGCGCGCCTGATCAACGCGTTTTTGCGTCTTCGAACAGGGCGATGAAATTGGCCAGCGCAGGCGAGGCATTCTGGGCGTTCCATTTCATGTACAGGCCGATGCCTGGGGTGGATTGCTCGTCTATCGGGCGGATCGCACAGAACTGTACGCGCTCGCGCGGAGTCGATCGGGCGAATGAAGCCGGCACCAGGGCCACACCGAAACCACAGGCGACCAGTCCCAGCAGGGTATGAATCTGTGCGGCTTCCTGCACCACCCGAGGGTAGAAGCCGGCCGACTCGCACAGGGCAACCAGCTGGGCATGGTAGCCGCCGCCCAACGCTTGCGGGGTAAACACAAAGTCCTCATTGGCAAACTCGCGCAGGTCGACATCGCCTTGCTGCGCTTTCACATGGCTGGCGGGCAGCGCCATGACTATCTGCTCGTCAAGCAGCAGCCGTGACTCCAGCGTACCCACCGGCAGCGGTAGCCTGCGCATGAAGCCGATATCCGCCTCGCCGGCCAGCAGCGCCTTGGCCTGCGTCGCCGATGGCATCTCGCGCAGGGTCAGCTGCACGTTCGGGTAAGTCTCACGATAGCGCCGCAAGCGGTTGAGCAGCGAGTCGTAATAGGCGATGGAAATGGCCGTGATGGTCAGTTTCCCGCTGACACCCGCAGAGACATTACGGGCGTACTCGATGCCCTGTTCCAGCTCGGCAAGCACGCGGTAAGCCGTATCGCGAAAGGCTGTGCCAGCCGGGGTCAGACGCACCCCGCGCGTATTGCGCAAGAACAAGCTGAAACCGAGTTTTTCTTCCAGGCGGCTGATCGCCTGGCTCAGCGGCGGCTGTGCCATGTGCAGGCGCTCGGCAGCCTTGTGAAAATGAAGCTCTTCGGCCACGGCGATGAACTGCCTGAGCAAGCGTGTTTCGATCAATCAAGCATTCCTTCAGCGTGGCGACTCGGTGGTGATATCCCTGAGATATCAAAGTTGCATGCTTTTAATATTAAGTCATTGAATTTTTTGTTGTTATCGTAAAAAGGAGAATCGAAGGTAGCCAGAAATGCCCGTTACAGAGCCTTTCCACAACGAAGGTGCGGCCGTCACCGATGCCGCACAGGGCCTGGGCTTGGTCTATGGCATGGGGCAGGCCGGACGATCGCCCCGCATCAAGGAATGCAGCGGCGTGCCAGTCAAGGTCGCCAATACCCGCGCCGACCTGGGCGAAAGCCTGGTCTGGGATGAGCGTAACGGCGCGTTGTACTTCATCGATATTTCTGGCGGGCGCATCAACTGCCTGACGCCAAACGGCGAAGTCGAGAACCTTTACGCGTCAGCCGCGCGCATTGGCGCCCTTGCGCTGACCGACCGGGGCAACCTGATTTTCACCGAAGATGCCAGCGTGGCCATCTTCGATGTGGCGGCGCGCAAGGTATGCCAGCATTCGGCATCGGTCCATCCACGCTCCACCTTCCGCTTCAACGACGGCGCCTGTGACCCGCAAGGGCGCTTCGTTACCGGGTTGATGGACGATGCCCTTAGCGGCAATACCGGGGCGCTGTTCCGTTTTGACGGGCAGTTGAGCGACGAGGTCATCCACGATGACATGGCCTTGCCCACCGGGGTTGCCTGGTCGCAAGACGGCCAGACGGTGTACTTCGTCGATTCGGCGGCGCGCGCCATCTACCGTGCCGAGTACCTCATGGAGGGCCGGCTGGGCGCTGTTACGCTGTTTGCCGAAACCCCTGCCGAACTGGGGCGGCCAGATGGCCTGGCGCTGGACCGCGAAGGCGGGCTGTGGGTGTGCCAGTACCATGGCAGCTGCCTGCTGCGCTACGACCGCCACGGCCACCTGACCGATCAGGTACTGATGCCGGTACCGTGCCCCACCAGTTGCTGCTTTGGCGGGCCCGGCATGAATACCTTGTTCATCAGCACCGCGCGTTTCGACATGAGCCCTGAAGACCTGCTCCATTATCCGGATGCTGGCGACCTGTATGCCGTCCACCCGACAATTGGCGGTGTCGCCCGGCACAGCTTCAAGGAATAAGCGCTTGGGCCTGGCTGGCCGGCAACACGGCCAGCTCGCCAAAACGCTGCGCCGAGTCGATGTAGCGCAGCGCCGACTTGGCGTCTTTCCAGCCCACGTAGCTCATCAGTGATTTTAGTTCCCAGCCATTGGCTGTGGCCCAGGTGGCAAAGCCACGCCGTAGCGAGTGGCCGGTATACAGCGCCGCCGGTACCCCGGCACGTTCCAGCATGCGCCGCAACAGGCCGACCAGGCTGTTGCTGTTGAGCGCGCTTTCACCGAGGTTGCCCCAGCGGTCAAGCTTGCGAAACACCGGCCCATGGGCAATGCCGGCAACTTCCAGCCATTGCAGGTGGGCCGTTACCGGGCACAGGGCCTTGAGGGCAGGGGTGCGGTGCTGCACGCCCAAGGCTTCGCGGTCACCTTTGCTGCGCGGCAGGAACAGCGTGATGCCGACACCGGCTTCGGCCTGGATATGTTCGATGCGCAAGCGTGCCAGTTCATCACCGCGAAAACCTCGCCAGAAGCCCAGCAACAGCAACGCAGTGTCGCGGCGTGCCCGGCGCAGGGCGGCCAGGTCGTGGTGTTCGCGGGCCTGGCGAGCCTCCTCTTCAAAACATGCCACGGCGGTTTGCAGGTGTTGCAGCAACAGCGGGGCGGCCTGCCTGGGCGGCGTCGGGTGCAGGGTGCGGATGCCGCGTAGAACCTGACGTACCAGCGGTGCCTTGGTCGGGTCGGGGAAACCTTGGGCGACGTGCCATTGACTGAGCGCGGCCAGGCGCTGACGCAGGGTACTGACGGCGTGGTGTTCGGCATGTTCGACCAGGTAGCGGGCGATGCTCTCGGCGGTGGCCGGGAGAAAGCCGCCCCAGTGGCTTTCGAAGTGCTCGATGGCGGCCTGGTAGCTGCGCCGGGTGTTGTCACGGGTGGCGGCGCGAAGGTAGCGCTCGATATCGGTCATGGTGCGGCTGTCGGTGGGTGATGGGCACACGATAAACCGAAATCCCAGGACAAGCACCTAATGCGGCGTCGGGGCAACACCATCCTGCCGGGCCGGCACCAGCCCCATGGTATCGTGCGAGGCCTCGATGCCGTTGAAGTGCGGGTAGTCGCGCAACTGTGCCGGCGACAGCGGTCGGCTGAAGTGATAGCCCTGGGCAATATCGCAACCCGCCAGTTTCAGGCACACCACCTGCTCACGGGTTTCCACACCTTCGGCCACCACTTCAAGGCCCAGCCGTTTGGCCAGGATGATGGTGGAGGTCACGATCGGGCTGTCGTCATGGCTGTTGGACAAGGGGGCGATCAGCGAGCGGTCGATTTTCAGCTTGCTTAGCGGCAGCGAATGCAGGTGGGCGAAGCCGGCGTAACCGCGGCCGAAATCGTCCAGGCTGATGCCCAGGCCCGCGCTGCGCAGGGTGTGCAAGTGCGCCACGGCGGTACTTTCCGGGTCGAGGATGGTGGTTTCAGTGATTTCCAGCTCAAGCCGCTGCGGCGCAATTGCATACTGTTGCAGTTCGTTCAGCAACCGCGTAGCGAAGTCGTCCTGGCGCAGTTGCAGGGCGGAGACATTGACCGCCAGCCGCGTCTCTCGGCCCAGGGCATCCCACCCCGATAATGCCTCGCACGCCAGGCGCAACACCTCCCAACCCAGCTCGACAATGAAGCCACTGCGTTCGGCCAGGTCGATGAAGCGGTCCGGGTACAGCAGGCCGAATTCGGGGTGATCCCAGCGCACCAGCGCTTCGTAGCCCATCACTTGCTGGGTGTCGAGGCGAATCTGTGGCTGGTAGTGCAGCACGAACTGGCGCTCGGCCAAGGCACTGCCGAACGCCTGTTCGAGGGTGAAGGCCTGAATGTCGGCCAGGTTCAGTGAGGGGTCGAAGAAGCGATATTGCGCGCGCCCGGCCTGTTTGGCCGAATACATCGCCGCGTCGGCACTGCGGATCAGGCTGTCGATGTCCTGGCCGTCGCGAGGGCAGATGCTTACGCCCACGCTGGGGCTGGTATTGACCTCCTGGCCATCCAGGGCATAGGTGGCCGACAACCGCTGGACCAGTTCGCGAACCCAGGTATTGATCTGTTCCTCGCTGCGTTCGCCTGCCAGCAGCACCACGAATTCGTCGCCGCCAAAGCGCGAAGCCTCGTCGCCGGGGTCCAGAAGGCGCTGGATGCGCCCGGCCACAGCCTGCAGCAGCAGGTCGCCGATCTTGTGCCCGAGCGAGTCGTTGATCGACTTGAAGCGGTCCATGTCGATGAACAGTATCGCCATCAGCCGGCGCTTGCCCCGTTGCCGGGTAAGCGCGTGGCCCGCCACCTCGACAAACTGGCGACGGTTGTGCAACCCGCTGAGGTGGTCGGTGGCGGCGGCGTGGCTGCTGCGCCGGTGTTCGTCCTCAAGGCGCCCGATCAGTTGCTGGTTGACCTGTTGGGCCTGCTCCAGTGCGTTGAAAGCCTCCTGGTGCTTGCGCAGCAGGCGCAAGGTGCACAGCAAACTGCCGAGGATCAGCAGGGTCATGCCCAGGTTCAGCCAGAACTGCCGCGAATAGGGCAATGCCGAGGGTGTATACAGGCCAAGGCCGCACGCCGGGTGGGCGGCGGTTACGGAGAGGATGTGCAGCCCCCAAAGAAAGGCCAAAGTGGCTGCACACAGCATCAGGATCAGCAGCCGCAGAAGGCGGGTGGATGAAAGCGAACGGCGAATCACTGCTGATAGTTCCCGACCCTGGGTGATGCTCGAAAAATACGACAATAAGATGACAGGCTGATGACTGATAGCTAATCGCCTTTAAGGGTTTCCCGTATCCGCCAAGGGCGCCTGAAGGCGTGCGGTTTCCTCTTCCATGTAGGTCATCAAGGCGCTGACTTCGGCATCACCCAGGCGCATGTTGGGCATCGCCAGGCGGTTGTACTGCTCGTACAGCAGCATGGCCAGGGGGTCTTTTTCTGCCAGCATGCGGTCGGGTTCTTTCAACCAGCGGGTCAGCCAGTTGGCATCACGCTGGCGGGTAACGCCCAGCAGGTCGGGACCTATACCGGGTTGCCCCAACTCGGTATTGCCCAGCGTGTGGCAGGATGAGCAACGGGTGCGGAAGATCTGCTCGCCACTGCTTGGCGGGCGTACTTCCGGGGCTTGGGCGTAGTCATTGTTCAGGGCACTGGCCTGCTTCCAGTTGTGCAGGCTGTTGCCCAGGCGATCGGCGAGGATGTACGGGCTTTCGAAGGGTGAAGCCTTCATCCAGCGGCCGGTGGCTTGGTTGCCGATGATCAGGCTCAGGTTGTGGTCCTTGGAACGGCCGTTTTCCAGGCCGTCAATCCACAGCCCCAGGCTGCGGCGCAACCGTTCGATGTCGTCAGGTTCACCGGTGAGCAGTGTCCAGCCGGGGCCGATACCGAACTTTTCAGCGTAACGTTTGAGGGTGGCGGGCGTGTCGTTGTAAGGGTCGATGCTGATGGAGTACAGGAAAATGTCCTTGCCGACCCGGTCACCAAGAATCTTCTGCACCTGGCGCAGGCGTGCGGTCTCTACCGGACAGGAATCGGAACAGCCGGTGAAGATGAAGTTGATGGCGACAACCTTGTCTTTGATCAGGTCATCGAAGAAATGCACTTGCTCACCGTCCTGGGTGAGCAGGGGGATGTTGGGAAAGTAGTCGGCACCCCAAGGGCTTTCAGCTTCTTTGGTCACCGGTTGTTGCGGCTGCAACGGCCACAACGGGATGCTGGCGGCGAACAGCGCGAGCACCAGCAGGAAACGCCATGAGCCGGGCATGATGCAGTCCTCGTCGGTTGGCTGGCTGGGGCCGCGAGGCGGCCCCGCTTTGCAGTCACTTGATACTGATGGGCACGGTCACACTCTGCCCCAACGCCGATTTCACGGTTACCGTGGCCGGTGTTGCCGGGCCAGTACCGGTAGTGGTCACCGACAGCTTCCAGCGAGCGCCGGTGGTGGCCGCAGTCAGGGTGGCATTGCCCAGGCTCAGCGGGCCGCTGGTAGTGGCAGCGGTCACGGTAATGCTGTTGCCGGTCGCCACCGTGGTGGCGCCCGCCACTTCCCAGGTGTAGCGGTTGCCACTGCGTACCTGGACCGAAGCACTGGCGACCTGGACCTGATCGACCGCTGCCGCCTGGCTCACCGCGATGTTGACCGTGGCCGGGTTCACCGACTCGGCCCCTTTGGCATCCCGCGCCGTGTAGTTGAAGCTGGCGGTGAACGGTGTGGCGACCGTGGCCGGCGGGGTGTAGGTCACCGTGGTGCCATTGGTGCTGACGCTACCCTGACCGGAGTCTGGCTGGCTGAGGCCAACGACAGTCAATGGCAGGTTACCTTCCGGGTCGGTGTCGTTGGCCAGCACGTTCAGGGTGATCGGCTTGCCCGCTGTGGTTGCCGCACTGTCGTTGGCCGCGACCGGTGGCTTGTTGGCAGCATCATCGTTGTCGTCCTTGCCTTTGGTGCGGAAGGTCGGCAGGCCCACCGACGCCATGTATTGCACGCCATCCCAACCTGGCAGCGGGGTCGGCATCACCTGGAACTGCCCTGGGTGTTCAATGTCCCAGCGCAGCAGCATCGAGGAGTCTTCGTGCTGGGTGTTGTGGCAGTGCTCCATGTAGGTACCGGCGAACTCGCGCAAGCGAATAGCCATTTCCACTTCTTCCGACGAATCGGCATCTGGCCCGATGCGGTAGACGTCCTTGCGTGCCCATTTCTCCCATTCTGGCGGCGCCTTGCCGTCGCGGCTAAGAATCACACCTTCCTCGAAGTGCACATGCACCGGATGGCTCCAGCCATTGCCGCCGTTGACGATCTTCCACACTTCCAGCGTGCCGTCGCCGCTGAAGCCGCCATCGGTGGACTGCTGGGCCAGTTGTGGCGCAGCACTGATGCGCCGTGGGTCCATGCTGTAGCCGAAGCCACCATCGGTCTTGATGGTCCAGGGGGTGGTGTCGGTGCCGTCGGAGCGACCAAAGATGAACTCGCGGTGGCGGGCATCCTTGATCTTGGCCTGGTCGGCGGTCGAGTTGCGGTCAATGGGCAGCGGCAGCATCTTCAGGCCTTCGGCTTTGCCCGGTTTTGCCGGCTCATAAACCACCGGGTCCATGCTCACGTCCTGGCCGCTGTAGGGCTGCACGATCAACTGCAGGAACTTGCCGACCAGCGGGTCGCCGTTATCCCACTGTGGGCCTTTGCTGGTCTGCTTGATGACGGCCTTGTATTTCTCCGACAGCACGTCGGCCAGCGAAATGGCACCTTCCGGGCCCTTGCCGGTGCGGTGTTCCTCCAGGTTGACGAAGTACAGCTTGTCGCCCACCTTGATGCCGTTCTTGGCGAAGTTGATGATGATGTCGTAGCGCTCGGCGATACCTTGCAGCGGCAGGATACCGTTGTTGTCCTGCAGGTTGCCGTCACCGTTGAGGTCCATGGTGCCGTCGAATGGCACGGCGTGCTCCATGATGTTGCCGTCGTTGGCGATCATGTGGAACGGCACCCGCGCATAGGAGACGTTGGAGCCGGATGGCCCCTTGAATTCGCCGCTGGTCCCGGCGATTTCACGCACGATGGCGAACTTGAAGTAGCGGGATACCGAGCCATTGAGCAGACGGAAGCGGTAACTGCGCGCGCGCACCTTGAGCTTGGGCTGGTACTGCCAGTTGACCAGCATCTGGTCGCCAAGGAAGCCATCGGTGTTGAACGGGTTGAACCACAGCTGGCCGTTGGCATCCCAGGCCTTGTCGGCCATCACCAGGTTGACGTCGTAGTCGCGGTTGCCCCAAGGCATGCCCGAACCGCTGGGGAAGCGCAGGTTCACGCCATCCTGCAGGGCCTCGTTGCCGCGGTCCAGGGCGCTGTAGTAGTTCATCATCACGGCGTTGCCCTTGTAGACGTTCTGCGCCGTGAAATCCATCATGTGGTCGTGGAACCAGTGGGTACTCATGGTTTCGCGCCAGTCGCCACGGATCTTTATGCTGCCGTTCTGACAGGTTTTCAGCCCTGGCGAGCCGTCATTGGCGAACAGGGTTTCACCCGGTGAGCAAGGGAACGCGGCACGCGGGTCTTGTGCGCGGGTGTTGATGGTGTCGTAGCCGGCCAGCTGCACCGGCCAACGGTAGTCATAGTACTGGCCGGGGAAGAAGTAAGCGTTGGCAAAGCCGTCGCTTTCGGCCGGGGAGTGGCCGTTGTGCTCGTGGGTCGAGATGGTGTGCAAGCCAAAACCGCCGTTGGCCGAAGGGTCGATCGGCAGGGCGTTGTAATGACGCATCAGAACCGGCTGGCCATAGCGCACCATCAGCAACTTGACCGGGAAGGTGCCATCGAACGTCCACAGCGACTTGTGGTTCTGCAGCGGCATGTTCGGGTGGAAGCGGGTGTCGATACCCTTGGTGGTGCCCAGCGTGGTCGGGATGTCGGAGGTCTGGTAGTACAGCCCGCCCGGGGCAAATTCACCGACCGCATAGTTGTGCAGTTGATTGCGGTCGCGCAGGCCCTGGTTGATGCGCGCACCGGCTTGCGCGGTCTTGAACGCAGCTTGCGGGTAAAACTCGTTCCAGCGCTGGTGTGACCAGCTTTTTCCTGGTGGACGGCCTTCAGCCGGGGAGCCGACCGGCTGGCGGTTCAGGAACATCTCGATCTGCGCCTTCCACGGGTTGCGGTCGAGCACGTTGGCGTACTGGGTCGGGAACGGGTAAAGCCCGGGTTGCTTGAGGAAAGCCTCCAGCGCAGTGCCACTGGGGCTGCTGCGGGCTACGACATTGGGGTCCTGCGCCGGGGCGGCCCCCAGGGTGGGAACCGGGAAGGTCAGGCTGGGCGGTGGCAGGGTGGGGTCGAGCTTTTCTGTGCCGAATTCTTCAAACAGCAACAGCTGCTGGGTGAACGGCTGCGCACCAAACAGCGGGCTGGGCTTGCCGTTGGTAGGGTACCTGTCCGACGTTTGCAGGGCAGGCGGTAGTACGTTGTCGGTGCGCACCGTATCGCGGTCGCCATACACACCATTGGTCAGCTCCAGCGAACCTTGGTTGGCTTCAGGCAATGTATTGAGGTTCAACAAGGCCGGGGTCGGATCAGCCGGTTGGTCGGTGTAGGCGGAGGGATCGGTTGGCGGCGGCGGGCTGTTATCGTCGAGGGGGGCCGCTGTAGCCGTGATCAGCCCGAGGCTGAGCATCAGCGCGGTGACGGTGGACAGCTGGAATGCATGCCTGGCTGGGTGGATCACGACAGGTGTTTTCATTGCCTTATACCTCGCTCGCGGCTGTATGGCTTAGAGCCATCAAAGGCGTTTTGCCCGGTAAAATGCCCTGAGCAACGGCTGTGCCAACATCTATTTCAGTAATGCTTTGTTAAACAAATCCTTGTGGCGTCTGATGTGCGCTAAATAACAGGGCGTCAAAGATGGGGATATGTCCCCACTAGCGGGTCACCCGGTGCCCAGGCTTTGGGGGTTGGGTAGTGACAGCACCGACTCACTGGGGTATACCTGAACGCCACCAAGGGGAGCCCGGCAACGGGCTGAGAAACCGCTGAACGTTGCAGCGCGGTGACCCTTCGAACCTGATCCGGATCATGCCGGCGAAGGGATGGGATTCGTAACCTGCCTTTTTGCCGGCCTCACTGCGAGGCCCGTCCATGCTCACCACCAAGGTCTCGCTGTCACCCCCGTCAAGGACAGCAACATGACCGAACGTTTCAGCCAGTACCTGCGCCGCCAAAGCGAGCCGACTTGGTCGGCGGCCGTTGGCCACCGTTTCGTGACCCAATTGTGCGACGGCAGCCTGCCGGCCCCGATCATGGTCGACTACCTGGTGCAGGACCACCGTTTCCTCGACAGCTTCCTGACCTTGCTGGGCGCGGCCATCGCCACCGCCGACACGTTCGAGGCCCGCCTGCGCTTCGGCCGTTTCGCCGGGATGATCTCCAGTGATGAGAACACCTACTTCCTGCGCGCCTTCGAGGCCCTGGAGGTAAGCCCGGCGCAGCGCACTGAACCTGCCGACACTGCGCCAACCGCAGGTTTCAAGGCGATCATGCGCGAAGCGGCAGCTACCCGCTCCTATGCGGCGGCGCTGGCGGTGCTCAATGTTGCCGAAGGCCTGTACCTGGACTGGGCACTGAAGGCGCCGAAACCGATGCCGGACAACTTCGTTCATGCCGAGTGGATCACCCTTCACGACAACCCGGACTTCCAGGCCTTCGTTGCCTTCCTGCAAGCCGAGCTGGACCGCGTTGGCCCGCAGGAAGCCGCACTGGCCAGTGATTTCTACCAACGCACCGTCGAGCTGGAGCTGGCATTCTTCGATGCCGTCTACCCGGAGGGCAAGTGAGCATGGATATCTTCGAGCGCCTCAAGGCTGTCGCGACCCAACAGTGGAACAGCTACGTCGACCATGACTTTGTGCGGCAGATGGGCGAGGGCACGTTGAGTGAGGACGCGTTCCGGACTTACCTGGTGCAGGATTACCTGTTCCTTATCCAGTTCGCCCGTGCCTGGGCGTTGGCCGCCTATAAAAGCCGCCGCCCGGCGGACATACGCGCCGCGCAGGCCGGGCTGGCAGCGATCCTGGATGAAACCGAACTGCACCTGCGCCTGTGCGCGCGCTGGGGGTTGACCCAGGCCGATATCGAAGCTGCGCCCGAGCACCAGGCCACGGTGGCCTATACCCGCTATGTACTGGACTGCGGTGCCGCCGGCGACCTGCTGGAACTGCATGTGGCGCTGGCGCCTTGCGTGATCGGCTATGCCGAAATCGGCCGGACCCTGGCGGAACGGATCGGCGATTTGAGCAACCACCCGTACCGCGAGTGGATTGGTGAATATGCCGGGGAAGGCTATCAAGGCGTGGCGGCGGCAGCGCGTAAGCACCTGGATGAACTGGCAGCGCGGAGCATGACCGAACAGCGCTTCGCAGACCTGGTGGGGATTTTTGGGCAAGCTTCCAGCCTGGAGGCTGATTTCTGGCAGATGGGGCTGGACAGCCAGTAAATCGATACCTGCGCCAGGCACTGGCGGATCCCCTTGGGCTCGACCACTATGCAGGTAGCGGCGATAAGCGAGCCCAAGGAGTAACAGCATGAACATTATCAATGCACGCTTGCGCGGCAAGCCCGGTTTGTACCGCATCGAACTGAGCGGCGAGCGCATTGCCACCATCGTGCCCCAGGCCGAGGTGGTGGCACCCGTTTCTATCGATGACCTTGATGCCGGTCAAAACCTGGTGGTGGCACCCTTTGTGGAACCGCACATTCATCTGGATGCCACCCTGACCGCCGGCGAGCCGAAGTGGAATATGAGCGGCACGTTGTTCGAAGGCATCGAGCGTTGGGCCGAGCGTAAGGAAATCACCACCCACGACGACATCAAGGTCCGCGCGAGAAAAACCATCGGCATGCTGGTGGACCACGGAATCCAGCATGTACGGACCCATGTCGATGTCACCGACCCGAGCCTTACCGCACTTAAGGCCATGGTCGAGGTGCGTGACGACGTGCGCGAGTTGATCGACTTGCAGATCGTCGCCTTCCCTCAGGAGGGTATCGAGTCGTATGCCAATGGGCGGGCGCTGATGACAGAAGCCGTGGCCATCGGTGCCGATGTGGTGGGCGGCATTCCGCATTTCGAGAACACCCGCGACCAGGGCGTGTCGTCGGTGAAGTTCCTGATGGACCTGGCCGAACGTACCGGCTGCCTGGTGGACGTGCACTGCGACGAGACCGACGACCCGCAGTCGCGCTTCCTTGAAGTGCTGGCCGAAGAAGCCAGGGTGCGCGGTATGGGCGCCCGGGTAACCGCCAGCCATACCGTGGCCATGGGTTCGTATGACAATGCCTACTGCTACAAGCTGTTCCGCCTGCTGAAACTGTCGGGCATCAACTTCGTGTCTTGCCCGACCGAGAGCATTCACCTGCAAGGGCGCTTCGACAACTACCCGAAACGCCGCGGCGTCACTCGCGTGGCCGAGATCGACCGCGCCGGCATGAACGTGTGCTTTGGCCAGGACTCCATCGTCGACCCTTGGTACCCGCTCGGTAATGGCAACATCCTGCGCATTCTCGAAGCCGGGCTGCACATCTGCCACATGCTCGGTTACGAAGACCTGCAGCGCTGCCTGGACCTGATCACTGACAACAGCGCCCGCACGCTGAACCTGGGCGAACGCTACGGAATTGAGGTGGGGCGGCCGGCCAACCTGTTACTGCTGTCGGCGCCTGACGACTACGAAATGGTGCGTAGCCAGGGGCATGCGCTGGTGTCTGTGCGCAATGGCAAGGTACTGATGCGGCGCACGCCGGCGCAAGTGCAACGTTTTCTCTGACGTTGCTTCAGCCTCGGCCCAGGGTGCTGGGCCGAGCAATCCGCTCGAGGGTTTGAGTCAGCCGTTGATCAACTCCAGCACCTTTTCGGGCTCCAGTGTCGGCAGCGGTAATACGATGTAGGCCCAATAGTAGTACCCGTCGTCTTCCGTCACATCTTTAGCCAGCAGGACAGTGAACGGAGTTGGCTGGCTTGAGGCCGGAGAGAACACACCGTTGCTATCAATATTGCCATTGCCCGCAATGCGAACCCACTGGGTTTTCGCGGCACTCACCTCGACGGGCGTGGTAGCGCCCCATTTGGTATACCACATTGCCAGGCGCACTTTGCCTGAAGCCAGGTGCGCCTTGAAAAAGTGCGTTTCAGGAGCGTACTGGGTCAGGAATGTCGACGTTGCCGTTTGACCGGCTGCAGTAGCATTGATCACGTCGGCATAAAGAGGGTGCTCCAGATCTGCCTTCAATGCCGCAGGTACATTGGTTTTGTTGTTTTCGTTAAGCGTGACAGCTGGCGTTAACCGGGGCGGCGGGTAATAGAACCGGTTGCCGCTCTCGTTCTCAAGCTTACCTACGGGTGAGCCCTCGAATGCCCATTGTGCGTTGGCGCTCGAGGGTTCAAGGGTGAGTGCCTGCTTCTCGTCGCCTGGATTTACCTGCCGCAGCAAGGGTGTAATCGATGGTTTTTGTGCCGCCAGAGAGACAGAAACTGGGGCGCTGAATACGCTGGCCATGCCGAACTGAGCGCCATAGTAACCGCTTTGCGAGTCGTAAACCCCGTACCGGAATGTAACGGTTTCATTTGGCGCAAATAGGGACACCACGCAGTTCATGTCCTGGGGAGGCTTGCTTTGAGCGACCTCAGGGAACGCCGTGTCGTGAAAATAGATGGCGAAAGGCACTGGCTCGCTGGCAATGGGGTGTGCTTTGGCACCGTCGGCCATCGACGATTCGGCTGCGGTGTACATCACGGCGCTACCTGCGTCTGAGAACTGACCGGCCAGCTCGCCGCGCAGCGTTCCTCTTGGGGGGGAAGTATCAGGCAGGCGAACCCCATTTCGCTTTGTCAGCTCTTTTAGAAGCAGCGCGCTGTCGTAGCCACTGCCCACGGTTTCAATACAGGTGCCCTTGGACAGCCGCAGCATGAGTTTGCCGTCATCGGCAATATGGAATTGAGCAGGATTATCAAAAAACGGCAGTTTGACGGTCAGTTGCGCATCCGTCGAAGGGTAACGTTGGTGAGCGTCCCACACGCGCTGACTGGAAGAACCAGGCTGCCTGCGGGTTTTAAAACCTAAATCATAGAGCACAGGCACGTTGACGAGCAGATCACGCTCCTGAAAACGCATCGAGGCACTGCCGAGGTCGATGGCCCCAAATTTCCAGTAGCCGTTTTCGGTGGCTTCCTCATAACTGACCTTGTCACTGACCTTGCCGGTGTGACTGCTGTGATAGCGGTCCCAGTGAAGGTTGAGCGTTTCCTTGCTGAACAAACCAAAAAACGGCGGATTGCTGAGCGATTGGTGATCCGCCGCCCCATCAGGGTCTTGCTCGTTTTCAATGGTGTGCTTCATTTACTACCTCCTGCCCAGTTGACTTGCACGAAACTGGATTTGAGCAAGTGGTATGGGTTCGCACAACTGGCAGAAATGACAGGTGCCTGCGTACAGCTGATTGGCGGCTGTTTCATCTATCACATTCGATAAGCCGTGATTATTCTTCCTTAGGAAACGTTTGCAGGTGAGCGTTGTTATGGCCATAATCAGTACGTAATTACATGCTACATAACACAGTACAAAATCGTAGGAGCACGCATGGCCCGGGGCGGTATCAACAAGGTGGTGGTTCAGCAGGCACGTCAGGCGTTGATTGCCCGCGGCGAGAACCCCAGCATCGATGCCATACGTATCGAGCTGGGCAATACCGGCTCGAAAACCACGATTCACCGCTACCTGAAGGAATTGAACGGCCAGCAACCCGTGGCATCCGAAGGCGGCGCGGCGCTAAGCGATGTGCTAAGCCGCCTGGTCGGGCAATTGGCCACGCAGCTACAAGATGAGGCCGACCTGAAGATCGAACAGGCCGAAAGCACCTTCACCCAACAGCGAGAGCAGCTTGAGGCCCAGCTGGAAATCGTCCGTCAGGCCCTGGCGGCAGCGCAGCAGCAGCATCAGATCGATGCAGCGGCCTTGGCCGACGAGACGGAAAAGCGGTTGACCACGCAAAGCACGCTGCAAGCCGAACAGCTGCGCAGCGCCAGCCTCAACCAGTCACTGGGTGAGTTGCAGGTCCGCCTTGCCGACAAGGACGAACAGGTGAAGTCACTGGAGGACAAACACTGCCATGCCCGCGATGCTCTGGAGCATTACCGCAATGCCAGCCGTGAACAGCGCGAGCAGGAACAGCGCCGTCATGAAGCACAACTGCAGCAGATGCAGGTGGAAGTGCGCCAACTGCAGCAGGGCATGATCGTCAAGCAGGACGAGCTGACCCGCTTGCACCGCGATAATGAGCGTTTGCTGGGTGAGCACCGCCAGGCCGCCAGCGAGTGCCGGGCGCAGGACGAGTTGCTGGAGCAACGCGATGCGCAGATCCAGGGCTTGCGGACGATCCTGGCCCAGGCACAAGGTGCCAGCGAAGAAATGCGCCGGCAGCTGGATATGCAAGCGCAGCACCTGGAAACCAGGCGCGACGTGTGCGCGGAACAGGCGCGGCAGTTGCTGCGGTATGAAGAGCAGTTAAAAGAACGCGATGCGGCGTTGGCGCAATGCAGGGCACAGCTGCCGGCACATGCAGAGTGACGGGCCGTCTAATGTTCGACGTAACGGCGCATTGCACAACGCTCAGTGAGGCCGTGCGCACGTTCATTGGCCAGGATTTCCCGTAACCGGGGGCTCAGCAGCCGCTCATCGAGCACCTCGAACCCGAACCGTGCATAGAAGGGCGCATTCCAGGGCACCTTGGCAAAGGTGGTCAACGTGAGCTCGCGCAGGCCTGCGTCACGCGCGGCATCAGCCACTTGCTGCAGCAAACGCCGCCCCACGCCTTGCCCTTGAACCTCCTGGCGCACCGATATTTCATAAAGGTGCAGAGCCTGCCCTTCACGCCGGGCACAAGCAAAACCGGCAAGCCACCCATTATCGTCCTCGGCCACCCAGCTACCGCCCGCGTCGACGAAAGCCCTGTGCGCAACGCAATCCATCACATCACCTTGCGCCAGCCAGGCCAGCGTTGGCCAGCCGGCAAACGCCTGGGCTGCCGAACGCTCTACGTCCGGCAGGTGTTGAATATCGCGCTTGAGGGTAGGGCGGATACGCATGAATCACTCCTGTTTCAGTAATCCGCCGCCAGTGCCTGCGGCTGTAATTGCCAGCGCACCGAGCTTACACCTTTCTCCAGGCTCACCCGGCTGACCAGCCGCTCCAGTTGCGCGGGTGCCTGCGCGGTGCCCAACAGCTCGGCGCGTACTTCCAGGCGCGGCGGGCTGTCCAGGTCCTGGCTTTGCAGTGACTGCAGCCGCAGTTGCGGATCGCCCAGGCTATGCAGCATCAGGCTGCGCACCTGGATTTCGTCCTCGGCACGGCAGACGATTCGCACTTCGAAGTGCTGCTCCACCTCGCTGGCCGGCACCACGTCCTGACGGTCCAGGCGCTGGGCGATATCACGCAGCAGGATATTGGCACATAGCACCACCAGGCTACCCAATGCCGCCTCCAACAGCAGCCCAAGGCTGCACAGCACACCCACTGCCGCCGTGCACCACAAGGTGGCTGCAGTGTTCAGGCCTCGTACGTTGAAGCCGTCACGCATGATCACTCCACCCCCGAGAAAGCCGATGCCCGACACCACATAGGCGGCGACGCGCGATGCATCGGTAGGAGCCATGCCTGGCACCGCCTGGGTCATCAGCACGAACAGGCAAGCACCGGTGCTGACCAGCGCATTGGTGCGCAGCCCGGTCAGGCGTTGGCGCAATTGCCGTTCGGCACCGATCAACGCCCCCAACAGCAAGGCAATGCTGACGCGCAGCAGAAATACTTTCCAATCCATAGCAAACCTCTTGCGCAGGCATACACCCGCATGAACGCCATCAGTTGGCGCGGTTGAAAAACCAGAACAATGCGCAGGACCACGAGGAAGGGAGGAAAAGCGGGGGTTACAGGAAACCACCGTCTTGCCAGGGCGGCCAGACAGTGCAGGACACTGCCGGGCTAGTGCGCCACGCGGGCCTGTCGCAAGCGACTGGGGCTACTGTCCAAGGCAGGTCTCCTGTTGAGGAAGGCAAAATTGCGTCGCGGACCATACGCCCCGGGGCAGAGCAGGTCAAGGGCGAAAACATGACAAGGGCTTCATCCTTGAATGGCCTGCAGCCGGTCACGCCCGCATGGAAAAAAACTTGGGCAGCCGTTAACCTTGCGCCTCTCTTTGCCATCACCCGGACCGTTCCATGCTGTTCAATCTCGCCGTACTGTTCGGCACCCTGGTGGCCATGGAGGGCGTTGGCACGCTGGCTCACAAGTACATCATGCATGGCTGGGGCTGGTGGCTGCACCGTTCACACCATGAGCCTCAGCTGGGCATGCTTGAAACCAATGACCTGTACCTCGTGGCCCTGGGCCTGATCGCCACGGGACTGGTAGCGCTGGGCAAAAGCGGTTATGCACCGTTGCAGTGGGTGGGCGGTGGGGTGGCAGGGTACGGGGTGCTGTACGTGGTGGCCCATGACGGTTTTTATCACCGGCACTGGCCGCGCAAGCCTCGGCCGGTCAACCGCTACCTCAAACGCTTGCACCGGGCGCATCGGTTGCACCATGCGGTGAAGGGGCGCACGGGAAGTGTCTCGTTCGGTTTCTTCTATGCGCCCCCATTGAAGGTGTTGAAGCAGCAGCTGCGCAGCAAACGCAACCAGCGGTAACTACCTGAACGGGCCTCAATTCACCGTTTCGCCTTCGGGTTGAGCCGCCACATGCCCACGGCTTACCCACCAGCCAAACCCCGCTGCCGTAAAGAACATGATCAGGCTATACAGCGCCGCCGGTACCGCCATGGTCGCGTTGTTCAGCAGCGAAGGGCTCAACGCCAAGGCAATGGCCAAGGTCCCGTTATGGATGCCGATTTCCATGCCAATGGCAATGGCCTGGCGTTTGGGAATATTCAACAGGCGCGGCACCCAGTAACCCACTGCCAGGCTCAACAGGTTGAACAGCAGCGCCGCCAGGCCCACCACCGGCGCATACTCGACCACGGTCTGCCAGTCCTTGGCCAGGGCCAGGACGATGGTGAAGGCGAGGAACAGCGCGGCCACCAGCTTCATCGGTTTTTCCATACGCGCGGCGAAAACCGGGGCGAAATGGCGAATCAGCATGCCCAGTGCCACCGGCAGCAGCACAATGGCAAACACCTGCATCACTTTGGCAAACTGCAGCGGAATGGCTTGATCCGAAGCCATGAACCAGCTCAACGACAGGTTCACGAGCAATGGCATGGTCAGGATTGCGATCAGCGAATTGACCGCCGTGAGGGTGATGTTCAGCGCCACATCGCCATGGGCAAGGTGGCTGAACAGGTTGGCCGTGGTGCCGCCTGGCGAGGCCGCCAACAGCATCAGCCCTACCGCCAGGGCCGACTCCAGGCCAAAACCGTTGGCGATCAGGAAACACACCAGCGGCAGCAGCAGGATCTGGCAGGCCAGGCCCACCATCACCGGTTTGGGGTACTTCACGACGCGAGCGAAGTCCGCCAGGGTCAACGACAACCCAAGGCCGAGCATGATGATGCCCAAGGCGAGCGGCAGAACGGCGGTGAGCAAGGGCGAGGCTGTCATGGGCAATCTCTTGGGCGAAGGATCTCGAGGAGTGTAGGCAGGCGCGGATTGATAGCTAATCGCAAAGGGCCCGCTATTGGTAACCATTTGTTACCAAGCGCAGCGGCTGGCCGGGCTGCATGCCGCGTTGCAGTAGGCCTGCAGGCGCAGTAGCATTCCTGTTTTTACCAAGGATTAGCCTGTCATGCCGTTCCAGCAAGGTCTGCTTGCCAACCCTGTGCCGGCCCATGCCCGCCACCTGTTCTTCACCCTGCAGTCGCCCGAAGCGTTGCCAGCTGCGCTCGATGCCTTGCTGCCGCAGGTCGATGGCGAACAGCTGCTGCTCGGTGTCGGCGCCCCGCTGGCCAAGGCCCTGGGCCGCGAAGTGCCGGGCCTGCGCGCCTTCCCGCTGCTGGACGCCGCCGTTGAAAACCCGAGCACTCAGCACGCCCTGTGGCTGTGGTTGCGCGGGAACGAGCGCGGCGACCTGCTGCTGCGCGCCAACGCCCTGGAGCAGGTGCTGGCTCCGGCCCTGCGCCTGGCGGACAGCGTTGATGGCTTCCTGCACCGTGGCGGCCATGACCTGACAGGCTACGAAGACGGCACCGAAAACCCGGTGGACGAAGATGCGGTGCAGGCGGCCATTACCAGCGATGGTTCCAGCTTTGCCGCGTTCCAGCTGTGGAAGCACGACCTTGACTACTTCAAGTCGCTGCCCCAGGCCGACCAGGACAACATTATCGGCCGCCGCCTGAGCGACAACGAAGAGCTCGACGATGCGCCCGAGTCCGCACACGTCAAGCGCACCGCCCAGGAAAGCTTCGAGCCCGAGGCGTTCATGGTGCGTCGCTCGGTCGCCTGGGCCGACCAGCGCGGTGCCGGCCTGGCCTTTGTCGCCCTGGGCCACAGCTTCGATGCATTCGAGGTACAACTGCGGCGCATGAGCGGCCTGGAGGACGGCATCATCGACGGCCTGTACCGCTTCAGCCGGCCACTGACCGGTGGCTATTACTGGTGCCCGCCGATGGGTGACGCGGGTGTCGACCTGAGCCAGCTGCTGCAGGCCTAATCACTAAACATCCAGATACAGAAACACCCGCTGGCGCGGAGCAGAGCGACTAGCCTTGAAAGTTTCCGATTCATGACGGGAGCTTTCCATGTACGCACGTCGTGATGTCCTACGCGCCAGTGCCGCCTTGAGCTTGCTGGCGGCGGCCCCTTGGCTGCATGCTGCCAGCCCGGCCGGCTTGCTGACCCGTAAAGTGCCGTCCTCCGGTGAAGCGTTGCCGGTGATCGGTGCCGGTACCTCGGGCAGCTTCGAAGTGCACGCTGGCTCGGCTCAGTACGAGCAGCTCAAAATCGTGCTCAAGGCCTTTTTCGAAGGCGGTGGCCGGGTGATCGATACGTCGCCCAATTATGGGGGTGCCGACAGCGTACTTGGCCAGTTGCTCGAGGAGGGTGGCTGGCACCGGCAGTGCTTCATAGCCACCAAAATCGCGGCCAACAGCCGGTCCGAGGCCGGAGCACAGTGGGCCGGCAGCCTGAAGAGCCTGCGTACCGACAAAGTCGACTTGCTGCAAATTCACAATCTGCGTGAGTGGCAGACCCAGCTGCCCTATGCCCGTGAGCTGAAGCAGCAGGGCAAGACCCGTTACGTCGGCATCACCCATTACCTGAACAGTGGCCAGGACGAAGTCGCCCGCATCGTGCGAAGCGAGCCGCTGGACTTCATCCAGATCAACTACTCGGTCAACGCCCCCGACGCAGCCCGCGAACTGCTGCCGCTTTGCCAGGACAAAGGTATTGCGGTGCTGATCAACCGCGCTTTCGACGATGGCCGCCTGTTTGCCAGGGTCAAGGACCGGGCGTTGCCCGGCTGGGCCGCAGAAGCAGGCATCGGTAGCTGGGCGCAGCTGTTTCTGAAATTTGCCATCAGCCATCCTGCGGTGACCACGGTCATCCCTGCCACCGGCCGGCCCGAACGCCAGCTCGACCAACTCAAGGCCGGGCATGAACCCCTGCTTAGCCAGGCGCAGCAACAGGCGCTGATCAAGCAGTTTGCCTGACTCCATGCAAGCGTGGCGGCGGCGGCTCGATCAAGGCCTGAACATCAAGCCCGGCGAAGGGCCGGCGGTCATCGCCGGCTTGCTGCTGTTCTACCTGCTGTTCACCGGCTACTTCATGCTGCGCCCTGTGCGCGAAACCATGGGTATTGCCGGTGGGGTGGACAACCTGCAGTGGCTGTTCACCGGCACCTTCATCGCCACCATGGCGTGCCTGCCACTGTTCGGCTGGCTGGCGTCCAGGGTGCAACGCAGGCTCATCCTGCCGTGGACCTATGGCTTCTTTGCCAGCAACCTGCTGCTGTTCGCCGTCCTGTTCGCAGTCGCCCCTGACGACTTGTGGGCGGCTCGGGGCTTCTACATCTGGCTGTCGGTATTCAACCTGCTGACCATCTCCCTGGCCTGGAGCGTACTTGCTGATCTGTTTTCCACCGCCCAGGGCAAGCGTTTGTTCGGCCTGTTGGCCGCTGGGGCCAGCCTGGGCGGGCTGAGTGGCCCCCTGCTGAGCACGTTGCTGGTGGCGCCGCTAGGCCATGCCGGGCTGCTGGTGCTGGCGGCGGTATTGTTGCTGGGCAGCAGTGGCGCGGCCCTGTTCCTGCAACGCTGGCGAGCACGCCAACGTCTTCCGGAACAACCCCAACGCTCGGGATCGCGACCTTTGGGCGGTAACCCGTTTGCCGGTGCCACCGCGGTACTGTGCTCGCCGTATCTGCTGGGTATCGCACTGTTCGTCGTGTTGCTGGCCAGCGTCAGCACCTTCTTGTATTTCGAGCAGGCACGCATCGTCAGCGAAACATTTGCCGATCGCACCCGGCAAACCCAGGTATTCGGCGTGATCGACACCGTCGTGCAGGCATTGGCCATCCTTACCCAGGTATTCCTCACGGGTCGCCTGGCGCGTCGGTTGGGCGTGGGGGTATTGCTGGTAGCGGTGCCGCTGGTGATGGCTGTGGGCTTTGTGTGGCTGGCGCTGGCACCGGTGTTCGCAGTATTCGTGGTGGTCATGGTGGTGCGCCGAGCTGGCGAATACGCACTGGTGCGGCCTGGGCGGGAGATGCTGTTCACGGTGCTGCCGGCCGAGGACAAGTACAAGGCCAAGAACTTCATCGATACGGTGGTCTACCGGGGTGGCGATGCCTTGAGCGGATGGGTCAAGCGGGCACTGGACGTGATGGGCGAGCACCCGCAACTGGCGATGCTGACCGGCGCATTGATTGCCCTAGGCTGGGCAGTGACCGGCGGCTGGCTTGGCCGCCGACAAGCACGCCTGGATAGCCCGCCGCACGACTGACAGGCGCCCCAAATATGGCGTTGTCGCTTATTTAACGCCACCGGTCCGAACCCTTCGCAATAAACCGAATCCCCCGAGGGGGCCGTACTCACAACCTGTGTACGGCAACGTGCCGTGCACATCCAAGTCATACGAGGTTTCAAAACCATGGCCAACAAAGAAAACAGCCGTACTGGCAATCAACAAGGCAGCCAGGGTGGTAGCAAGAACCCGGGCAACTTCGCCAACGACCGTGAAAAGGCTTCCGAAGCCGGGCGCAAGGGCGGCCAGTCTTCGGGCGGCAACATGCCCCACGATAGCGAGTCGGGCCGTAAGGGCGGCCGCTCGTAAGTGACCTGATGGCAGTGCCGGGGCGACCTGGCACTGCAATGAACCGGGGGTTTGCAATTAGCCAGGGTTGGCCGACAATGGCGGCGCCCTTTGCAGCCACCCGGAATCATCTGCTCCATGATGCTGATCAAGCAATTCCCTGACATTTCACTGGATGACACGCTATTCGTCTTCGCCCTCGAGGCCGAGGCTGGCAATGTATTCAGCGAGGTGCGTACCGTATTCACCGGTATTGGCAAAGTGAATGCTGCCATCGCCCTGACCAAAGCCATTGCCGCGCACCGCCCAAAGCTGATCGTGAACCTGGGCTCGGCGGGCAGCCAGCGCCATGGCAAGGGCGAAGTGGTGTGCTGTAACCGCTTCGTGCAACGCGATATGGACGTGACCCCACTGGGCTTTGCCCGTTATGAAACACCGCTGTCGGACATCCCGGTGGTTCTGGAGCACGGCACCGCAATCCCGGGCCTGACGCTGGAAACCTGTGGTAGCGGTGACAACTTCGAGATCAACCATGGCGATGCGCCTTATGACGTGGTCGACATGGAAGCCTATGTGCTGGCGTTGATCGCACGCGACGAACGCATTCCGTTTGTATGCCTTAAGTACATTTCCGACGATGCCGGCAGCGAAGCTGCAGATGACTGGGCGGTGCAGGTGCATCTGGCGGCTGAGGCGTTCAAGCGGGTGTTGTTCAGCCGCGTGTGACCTGCGTCGCAACGCCAGGCCAGACGGCCACTGCAGGGCGTTGCACCAACAGGGTGAGGTCGGGTTGAACTTTGCGGCGGTTGACGTTTCCACCGCATACACGCCAAGTCCAAGGAGTGACCTGCCAACCCTGGAGGCAAACATGGCACGACATATCATCCATTTCACCGGGCCTATCAACTCGTCAACCTGCGGCAACCTGGTCAATACCTGTTCACGGGCGTTGCAGCAGGGGGCCGATGTACTGCAATTGAACATCGCCACCATGGGGGGCGAGTGCAGCTACGGGTTTACCCTGTACAACTTCCTGCGGGCGTTACCGGTCCAGGTGCAGACGCACAACCTGGGCACGGTGGAGTCCATGGGTAATATTCTGTTCTTGGCCGGGGAGCGGCGTACGGCATGCAGTTACAGCAAGTTCCTGTTCCACCCGTTTCATTGGACCTTGCATGGCTCGGTGGACCATTCACGGATGGCAGAATATGCCATGAGCCTGGATTACGATTTGCGCTTGTATGCGCAGATCGTCGCCGAACGAACCGAAGGCGCCGCTGAGGTACTGGATGTGCCGCGGTATCTGATGGCCTATCCGCGCATCTTGGGGCCACGGGAGGCGCTGGAGAACGGGATGATCCATGCCATTGATGAAATGCCGATCGATGTGGATGCGGTCCAGTGGAGTGTTCATGCTTGACGGTCAAAAGCCGGCAGCTTTGCCGCGCAAAAATTTTGCCCGTGGGAGTTTCGTGCCGCTCGTCACCTGCGGGCAAAACGATTGAGCAGACCTTGCAATTGGCGGCTCGGAAGTAGGGCATGGTACAGGCCATGCAACCGCCAATTCCTCGCAAGGAGTAATGACATGGCACTGGATCAAGCGCAAACCGGCCAACGTGGTGGCACCAAGGAAACCAACCCAGGCAACTTCGCCAACGACAGGGAGCGCGCCTCCCGCGCCGGACAAAAGGGAGGGCAGGCTTCTGGCGGCAATTTTGCCAATGACCGCCAGCGGGCATCGGAAGCGGGCCGCAAAGGGGGGCAGAACAGTCATGGGCGTAGCCGCAGCCAGTGACTGAATATCCCCACCGTAGGGTAACGGGTTCTAATTGTTCGACAATTTTTTGAATTATCTGGCCCTGCCCGAATCAATCAGGTTGTCATCCATGGAGAAGAGGAGGCCCCCTGCGATGCCTAGCCCACAACTGTACATCATCGATTACCAACTGCATGGCCAGCCGCGCAGTTTCATCATTCGTCTGGAGCGGTTGGACAATGCCGAGGCCTGGCATTGGGCAAGTTGCGATGCGGGCATTGGCATCATTCCCAAGTTCGGCCGCGAGAAGATCAGAAAGATCAGCCGACCCATGGCCGAGCGCTACGGCATTACCGCCGTGACGTGGCGGATTTCGGGGAGCAAGCCGAACCCGTCGGTGGTCGACCCGGCGGCAATGCGTTGAGGCCACACCTGAAGCTGCCGGCCACTTCGCGGTTGAACCGGTTAAGTGGCCGGGGAGGTCAAGCCATCACTCCGGCTGCTTCAACACCAGGGTCAGGATGTCATAACTGGCCACCAGCTCACCCAGCTGGTTCGTGACTTCAACATCCCACGCCACCACACCCTGCGGCTGGCCCAGCGGGCTGGTCTTGCCCTGGTCGATCTTGCGCTTGCAGGTCAAGCGCGCCTGGATGGTGTCGCCGATGCCCACTGGGTTGATGAAGCGCAGGGTGTCCAGGCCATAGTTGGCCAACACCGGCCCGGCACCTGGCGACACGAACAGGCCGGCTGCCGCCGACAGCACGAAGTAGCCATGGGCAATGCGCTTGCCAAACTGCGATTCCTTGGCCGCGATTTCGTCGAAATGCATGTAGAAGTGGTCACCCGAGAGGCAGCCGAAGTTGACCAGGTCGGCTTCGGTCACCGTGCGGCGGTGGGTCAGCAGCGACTCGCCGATGCGCAGCTGCTGGAAGTAGCGGCGGAACGGGTGGACTTCGGTTTCGATCACTTCGCCACCGCGTACGTATTCGCCGGTGATTGCCGTGAGCATGCTCGGCGAGCCCTGGACAGCGGCACGCTGCAGGTAGTGCTTGACCGCACGCAGGCCACCCAGCTCTTCACCACCACCGGCCCGGCCAGGGCCGCCGTGCTTGAGTTGCGGCAGTGGCGAACCGTGGCCGGTGGACTCCTTTGCGGCCTCGCTGTCGAGCACCAGCAGGCGACCATGCCAGGCAGCCGCCACCGGAATGGCCTTGGCAGCCACGCTACGGTCGGCGGTGACCAGGGTTGCCACCAGGCTGCCTTTGCCCCGTGCGGCCAGCGCCAAGGCTTCGTCAAGGTCATCGTAGGCCATCAGCGTGCTGACCGGGCCAAACGCTTCGATGTCGTGCGCGCCGCCTTCGGCGTGCGGGTCGCGGGCTTGCAGCAGGGTCGGTGCGAAGAACGCGCCCTCGGCCACACCTTCGCCGCGCGGGGCAAAGCCATCGCTGGCGCCGAACAGCTGGTCACAGCTTTGCAGCAGGCTGCGTACCCGCTCGGCCACGTCGTGCTGCTGGTCGTGGGAGGCCAGGGCACCCATGCGCACACCTTCCAGCGAGGGGTCGCCAACCACGACTTTGCTCAGGCGCTCGCGCAAGCGTGTTGCAACGGCGTCGATGTGCCTGGCCGGCACAATGGCCCGGCGGATGGCCGTGCATTTCTGCCCGGCCTTGGTGGTCATTTCACGTACCACCTCTTTGATATACAGATCGAACTCTTCGCTGTCCGGGCTGACGTCCGGCCCGAGGATGGCACAGTTCAGCGAGTCCGCCTCTGCGGTGAAAGGTACCGAGTTACGTATCAGGTTCGGCGTGACGCGCAATTTGGCAGCGGTATCGGCAGAGCCGGTGAAGGTCACCACATCCTGACCTTGCAGGCGGTCGAGCAAGTCGCCTGTGCTGCCGATCACCAGTTGCAGGCTACCTTCCGGCAGCAGGCCGGAGGCGTTCATCAGGCGTACGACGGCTTCGGCCAGGTAGCTGGTGGAGGTCGCAGGCTTGACGATACAAGGCATGCCGGCCAGGAAGGTCGGCGCGAATTTTTCCAGCATGCCCCAGATGGGGAAGTTGAACGCGTTGATGTGCACCGCAACGCCTGCACGCGGCACCAGGATGTGGCTGCCGGCGAAGTGGCCTTGTTTGCCCAGCGCAATGGCAGGGCCTTCGTGCACCAGGTTGCCCGACGGCAACTCACGGCTGCCAATGCCCGCGTACGAGAACAACGTGGCGTTACCGCCCTCGATGTCGATCCAGCTGTCGGCACGGGTAGCGCCGCTGTGGTGGGACAGGGCGTAAAGCTGTTCTTTGCGTTCGGCCAGGTACAAGGCCAGGGCTTTGAGGCGCTGGGCGCGTTGCTGGAAGTCCATGGACATCAAGCTGGAAAGGCCACGGGCTCGGGCATAGTCCACGGCTTCGGCGAAGTCCGGGCGCTCTTCATGGCTGTAGGCAAGCACGTGGCCGTCGAGGGCACTGCGCAGGGCCTGAGCGCCATGCTGGCCCAGCCAACGGCCGGCAATGAAGCTTTGCAGGGTAGGGGCGGCAGACATGCTGTTCTCCATGCTGTTCAAATGTAGGGGCGCGCTGTTACCACAGCGCCAGGGTGTAGCCGATGATCAGGCGGTTTTCGTCCACGGCATTGGTCAGGCCGTTGCCGGAACGGAAAGTGACATTGCGCCAGCGCAGGCTCACGTCCTTGAACGGGCCGCTCTGGATGACGTAGGTGATGTCGGTGTCGCGTTCGCGCTCGCGGCCATTGCTGACGGTGGCGGTTTCGGCGTGGCGGCCGTCGGTGTAGCGGGTCATGAAACTCAGGCCGGGGATACCCATCGCCACAAAGTCGTAGTCATAGCGCACTTGCCATGAGTCCAGCCCGGCACGGGTGAAGGTGTTGTAGGTGACCAGGTTGACCGTGAACGGGTCGCCGCCGTTGACGAACGGGAAAGCGCTGTTGCCGGACATCTGCTGCCAGGTGGTGGTGAACTTGTGCGCCCGCACACCGAGGGTGAACATGGCGTTGAAGTTGCGGTTGTCGATGTTGCCGGCACGCTCGGCGCCGTCGTTGCGGCTGTCGAAGTACCGCAGGTCGCTGCGCAGGCTCACACCTTCGCTCAATGGGCGGGTATCGATCAGGCCCACGAATTGCTGGCGGTAGATGTCTTCGAGTTTGGCGTAGTAGTAGCTGACGCTGGTTTGCGGGGTGATGGCATAGCTGCCACCGCCGAAGTCCAGGTGATCGCTGGTGGCAGCGCCATAGCCGATGTCGTCCCGGCCCGAGGAATCGCGCAGGTTGGCCTTGGTCAGGCGGCCGGCGTTGAAGGTGAGGCCATCAAGGTCCTGGCTGGTCAACAGGCCACCCTGGAAGGTGGACGCCAACAGGCGGGTGTCGTTGTAGACCACCACCGGCAAGATGGGTTGCAGCGTGCCCAGGCGCAGTGTGCTTTTGGACACGCGTACTTTGCCGGTCAGGCCCAGTTCGCTGTAGTCGTCGACCGGTTCATGGCTGTTCGGGCCAAAGGGCAGCAGGCCGGTGTTGCGGCGATCGCGACTGGAGTCGAGTTTGATACCCAGCTGGCCCATGGCATCAACACCAAAACCGACCGGGCCTTCGGTGAAGCCCGACTCCAGCTTCGCGGTCAAGCCCTGGCCCCATTCCTCGGCCTTGGCCTGCGGGGCATTGCTTTGGCGGAAGTCGCGGTTGATGTAGTGGTTACGCAGCTCCAGCCGTGCGTGGCTGTCGCTGATAAAGTCTGCCATCGCTGGCAATGGTAATGCGAGGGTGGCCAGCCAGGCAGCTGACATGAAGTGCGTGCGGTTCATTGTTGTTGTTTTACCCGACATGGTTGTTCGTCCTTGAAGTCAGTGCTTGCTAGCGCCGGCGGCGCCGATACCGGTCATGGAGCGGATGAACTGGGCCAGGTAGCGGCCACGCTCTTCAGTGGCACGCTCGGAGCTGTCGGTGACCGAGAACACCCAGGCGCTAAGGAACGCCAGGCTCATGGAGAACAACGCCGGGTTGCTGTAAGGGAACACTGCTGCTTCATTGTGCAGCACGTTGACCCACACCGCCGGGCCAAGCACCACCAGCAGCACGGCCGAAACCAGGCCAGCCATGCTGCCGCATACCGCGCCACGGGTGGTCAGCCCCTTCCAGAACATCGAGAGCAGCAGCACCGGGAAATTGACCGAGGCCGCCACTGCCAGTACCAGGCCGGAGAGGAAGGCGATGTTCTGCGACTCGAACATCAGGCCGAGGATCACCGCCAGCAGGCCGATCAGCAGGGTGGCGATACGCGACACACGCATTTCTTCCTGCTCGGTGGCCTTGCCTTGACGGAACACGCAGGCGTACAGATCGTGGGACACGGCCGATGCGCCAGACAGCGCCAGGCCGGCAACCACGGCCAGGATGGTGGCGAAGGCCACGGCAGAGATGAAACCAAGGAACAGGTTGCCGCCCACGGCCTGGGCCAGGTGCACGGCGACCATGTTGCTGCCGCCGATGATGGCGCCGGTGGCATCGCGGTAGGACGGCTCGGTACCGACCATGACGATGGCGCCAAAGCCAATGACGATCAGCAGCAGGTAGAAGTAGCCGATAAAGCCGGTGGCATAGAACACGCTCTTGCGTGCTTCCTTGGCGTCGCTCACGGTGAAGAAGCGCATCAGGATATGCGGCAGGCCAGCGGTGCCGAACATCATGCCCAGGCCAAGGGAAATGGCATCAATCGGGTTGGACAGCAAGCCACCCGGGGCCATGATCGCCTGCCCCTTGGCATGCACGGCCACGGCGCTGGCGAACATGGCTTCGGTGCTGAAGCCAAAATGCCTGAGCACCATGAAGGCCATGAAGCTGGTGCCCGACAGCAGCATGACGGCCTTGATGATCTGCACCCAGGTGGTGGCGAGCATGCCGCCGAAGGTGACGTAGGCCACCATCAACACGCCAACCAGCATGACCGCGTACAGGTAGCTGATGCCGAACAGCAGCTCGATCAGCTTGCCAGCGCCGACCATCTGCGCGACCAGATACATCAATGCGACGACCAAGGTGCCGAACGCCGATGTGAGGCGTACCGGCGTTTGTGCCAGGCGGTAGCTGACCACGTCGGCGAACGTGTACTTGCCCAGGTTGCGCAGGCGCTCGGCGATCAGGAACAGGATGATTGGCCAGCCGGCCAGCACGCCAAGGGCATACAGCAGGCCGTCGTAGCCGTTCATGAACATCATGGCCGAGATGCCCAGGAAGGAAGCGGCACTGATCATGTCGCCAGCGATCGCCAGGCCGTTCTGCATGCCGGTCAGCCCCCCGCCAGCGGTATAGAAGTCGCTGGCCGAACGGGTGCGCAGGGCCGCCCAGCGGGTGACCAGCAGGGTGAAGCAGACGAACACCATGAACATCGAGATGGCAGTCCAGTTCATTGTGCGCACTCCTGCTTGACCTTATCGTTGAGCGGGTCGAGCACATTGTTGGCGCGGTGCACGTAGATGCCGGTCAGGGCGAAGGACAGCAGCACCATCAGCACACCCACCAGCATGCCCACGGTGGTTACGCCGCCGCTGAGGGACTGGCCGAGGGTGGTGGGCGAGAACGCCACCAGCAGGACGAAGCCGTAGTAAATTACCAGCATGGCCAAGGTCAGGCTGCCGTTGAGGCGGCGTTTGCGCTGTACCAGGTGCTGGAAGTCGGGGTGGTTGGCGATGCTTTCTATGCGTTCGGGTGTCATGGGTTGCGATCTCTGGGTGTTGTAATTGTTTTGTTGAGGTCACGCGGGTGTTGCGGTGTCGCTGATGGCCTCTTCGCGGGCTTGCCCGCGAAGCAAGCGACTTGGTCTCAAAGCTGGTCGAAATCGAGGACCACTTTGTCGCTCACCGGGTAGGTCTGGCACGACAGCACATACCCGGCCGCCACTTCGTAGTCTTCCAGTGCGTGGTTGCTGTCCATTTCCACTTCGCCTTCGATCACCCGGCACTTGCAGGTAGAGCACACACCGGCCTTGCAGGAGTAGGGCAGCTCGGCGCCGATGGCATTGCCGGCGTCCAGCACGTTCTGGGTGTTGCGTGGCAAGTCGAAGGTGAGCGCGCGGCCGTCGCTGATCACGGTGATGTGGCTGAGCGCCGCGTCCACCTGGCGCGCCGCTTCGCGGGCTTCACGTCGTGCTTCGTTCCCGGCAGCGGCGAACAGCTCGAAATGGATGCGCTCCTTGCCCAGGCCGTTGGCCTGCAAGCTGTCGCGTACGGTCTCGGTCATCGCTTGGGGGCCACAGATGAAGGCCGCGTCCAAGCCAGGAACGTCCAGCCAGCGCGAAAACAGCTGGCCGCACTTGTCAGCGTCGATGCGACCGTTGTACAGGTCGACATCCTGCTGCTCGCGGCTGAACACGAAAATCAGGTTCAGGCGGTCGAGGTACCGGTTTTTCAGGTCTTCGAGCTTGTCGCGGAACAGCGCGCCAGAGCTGGAGCGGTTGCCGTACAGCAAGGTGAAGCGGCTGTGCGGCTCACGGTCCAGGGTGGTGCCAATGATCGACAGGATCGGGGTTATGCCGCTGCCGGCGGCCACGCCCAGGTAATTGCCGTGGCGGGCAGGGTCCAGCGGCACGAAGAAGCTGCCCGACGGCGGCATCACGTCCAGTTGCTGGCCGGCTTTGAGTACATCATTGGCAAACGCCGAGAAACGCCCGCCTGGCACGCGCTTTACGGCCACGCGCAGCTCACCGTCCTGGACAGCGCTGCAGATGGAGTAGGAACGGCGGACTTCTTCATTGTCCAGCCGGGTACGCATGACCAGGTATTGGCCCTGGGTGAAACGGAACTGCGCCTGCAGGTGCTCGGGCACGTCGAAGGCAATCGACACCGCGTCACGGGTCTCGTTGCGCACTTGCTTGATGGTCAGGCTGTGAAACTGGCTCATGGCATTCTCCACGGCTCAAATGCATTTGAAATAGTCGAACGGCTCCAGGCACTCGCGGCAGCGGTACAGCGCCTTGCACGCGGTGGAGCCGAACTGGCTGAGCAATTCGGTATGGGCGCTGCCGCATTGTGGGCAGCACACTTGGGGCACCTCGCCCAGCAGGCTGCGCTTGCTGGCGCTGCCTTGGGGGGGCGCGATGCCGTAAGCCCGCAGGCGCTCGCGGCCCAGTTCGCTGATCCAGTCAGTGCTCCATGCCGGTGTCAGCCGGCGCTCAAGGTCTGGCGCGGCAAAACCGGCCTGTTCCAGCGCCTGGCGGATATCACCTTCGATCACCTCGGTGGCCGGGCAACCGGAGTAGGTCGGGGTAACCACCAGGTGCAGGTGGCCGGCGCGCCAGTCGAGGTCGCGAACGATCCCCAGGTCGACCACGCTGACCACGGGTACTTCCGGGTCCATGACCTGGCCAAGCACCGCCCATGCCCGGGCCAGGTCGTCACCTTGCAGCGCCCGTGCACCCCGGTCGCCGGCAATCAGCTCACCAGGTTGCATCGGGGTAGGCCCTTGGCAGGAACTGCATTTCGGCCAGCAGCAGGCCCAGGTGCTCGGTGTGCAAGCCTTTGCGACCGTCTAGGTAGAAGTGGCTGGCAGCCTTTGGCAGCGGCAGGTCGACCGAGCTGAAGGTTTCGCTCACCTGCTTGAGCCAGGCAGCACCCACGGCAACGGGGTCGGCAGCGATACCCGCTTTGGCCAGCTGCACTTCATTGTCACTGCCAGCCGTCAGCTCGACCGTGAAACGCCACAGTGCCGCAATGGCGGCGAGCATGCGCTGGCGGCTTTCTTCCGTGCCGCCACCCAAACGCTGTACCCACTCACTGGAGCGGCGCAGGTGGTAGGTAACCTCCTTCAAGGCCTTGGCGGCGATACCGGCGATACGTTCATCGCTGGAGCCAGCCAACCCCTGCAGCAGGGCGAAGTGCCAGGCGTCGTAGAGAAACTGTTTGGTCATGGTCACGGCGTAATCGCCGTTAGGCTGCTCGACCAGCAGCAGGTTGCGGTAGGCTCGCTCGTCACGGCGGAAGGCCAGGGCATCGGCGTCGCGGCCGTCATCCAGCAGCTCAGCGGCGTACTCCAGCCAATTGCGCGCCTGGCCGACCAGGTCGAGGCCGACGTTCATCAGGGCCAGTTCTTCTTCGATGGCCGGGGCGTGGCCACACCACTCGCAAAGGCGCTGGCCTTGTACCAGGGCACTGTCGCCAAGCAGCAGCAGGTAGGGGATAAGGGCTTCGTTGTGCATGGCCAACCTCACATGTGTCCGACTTCGTCGGGCAGTTCGTAAAAGCTGGCATGGCGGTAGACCTTGTCGTCCGAAGGGGCGAACAGCGGGTCTTTCTCGTCGGGGGACGACGCGGTTATCAGCGCCGAGGGCACCACCCACAGGCTGACGCCTTCGCTGCGGCGGGTGTAAAGCTCGCGGGCGTTCTCGATGGCCATGGCGGCATCGGCGGCATGCACACTGCCGACGTGCTTGTGGTTAAGGCCGTGCTTGCTGCGCACGAACACTTCGTAGAGGGTCCAGACAGACATTTTCGATCTCCGCATCAATCGCCGCTCAGGCGGCGTTCTTGTTCTGTTGCTTGCGCGCGTAGGCCACGGCAGCCTCGCGTACCCAGGCACCGTCCTCGATGGCCTTGCGCCGGGTGGCGACACGTTCCTGGTTGCACGGGCCATTGCCCTTGATCACTTCGTAGAACTCGTCCCACTGGATTTCGCCAAAGTCGTAGTGACCCCGTTCGGCGTTCCACTTCAGCTCCGGGTCGGGGGCGGTGCAGCCGAGCAGTTCGAGCTGCGGCACGGTCTGGTCGATGAAGCGCTGGCGCAGCTCATCGTTGGTCTGGCGCTTGATCTTCCAGGCCATGGACTGGGCGCTGTTCGGGGAATGTTCGTCGCTGGGGCCAAACATCATCAGCGAGGGCCACCACAAGCGGTTGATGGCGTCCTGCACCATGTCGCGCTGGGCCTGGGTACCGTGGCGCATCATGGTCAGGAGAATTTCGTAGCCCTGGCGCTGGTGGAAGCTTTCTTCCTTGCAGATACGGATCATCGCGCGGGAGTAGGGGCCGTAGGAGGTGCGCTGCAAGACCACCTGGTTGACGATGGCGGCGCCATCCACCAGCCAGCCCACTGCGCCCATGTCGGCCCAGCTGAGCGTGGGGTAGTTGAAGATGCTCGAATACTTGGCCTTGCCGCTGTGCAGCTTGGCGATTTCTTCATCGCGGTCGGCGCCCAGGGTTTCCATGGCGCTGTACAGGTAGAGGCCGTGGCCGGCTTCGTCCTGGATCTTGGCCATCAGTTGCAGCTTGCGTTTGAGGCTGGGGGCGCGGGTGACCCAGTTGCCTTCGGGCAACATGCCGACGATTTCCGAATGGGCGTGCTGGGAGATCTGCCGGATCAAGGTCTGGCGGTAGGCCTCAGGCATCCAGTTCTTGGCTTCGATCTTGATTTCAGCGTCGATCTTTTCCTGGAAGTTGCGCTCTTCGGGCGACATCTCTTCCAGCGACTTGACGCGCTTGGCTCCGGTTTCCACTAGCTGTGCGTACATGTGCTGCGACTCCTGCTAAGGCATGAGTCATTTGTAAGCGATACAAAACATAACGTCAAACTGTTTTGTGTGTATCAAATAAGATTTCTGTATCGCTTTCAGGCCTCTTCGCGGGCAAAACCGTCCCCGAAGGGATCTTGCAGCCCCTGTGAGGGCGTGCAACACGCAAAAAAAAGCCCCGGACTGAGCCGGGGCCGAAAAGGCAGCCGAATGAATCAGCTGGCCAACCGTTTATCAAACACGTGGCAGGCCTTGCCCTCTGAGCGCTTGAGCGTGCCGCAAGGCTGCAGGTGCACCTGGGTGCTGATGCCAATGTAGGTCTTGATCTGCTTGCTCAGCTCACCGATCACCTGCTTGCGCTGGCCGTCATCGAGGTGCTGGCACTCTCCGCGCAACTCCACGTGCACCTCGACACTGTCCAGGTTTCCATTACGATACAGATGGATCTCATAAAGCTCTGAGAGTTGTTTTATTTTAAGTACCTGCTCCTCAATTTGGGTCGGGAACACGTTGACCCCGCGAATGATCAGCATGTCGTCGCTGCGACCGGTAATCTTGCCGATCCGCCGCATAGGGCGAGCGGTGCCCGGTAGCAGCCGGGTGAGGTCGCGGGTGCGGTAGCGCACCATCGGCAACGCCTCTTTGCTCAGCGAGGTGAACACCAGCTCGCCGAGCTGGCCGTCTGGCAGCACTGCGCCGGTGATCGGGTCGATGATCTCGGGGTAGAAGTGGTCCTCCCAGATGGTCGGGCCGTCCTTGGTTTCGATGCACTCCATCGCCACCCCAGGGCCCATGATTTCCGACAGACCATAGATGTCGAGGGCATTGATGCCCAGCCGCCCTTCGATGGAGCGGCGCAGCTCGTCGGTCCAGGGTTCAGCACCGAAAATGCCCAGCCGCAGCTTGAGGTCGTGCGGGTCGATACCCTGGCGCTCGATCTCGTCAGCCAGGTTGAGCATGTAGGAGGGGGTGACCATGATGATGTCAGGCTGGAAGTCGCGAATCAGCTGCACCTGCTTCTCGGTCTGGCCGCCAGACATCGGGATTACCGTGCAACCCAGGCGCTCGGCGCCGTAATGCGCGCCAAGGCCACCCGTGAAAAGGCCATAGCCGTAGGAAACATGCACCTTGTCACCTTTACGCCCTCCGGCCGCGCGGATCGAGCGGGCGACGACATTGGCCCAGGTGTCGATGTCATTCTGCGTATAGCCAACCACCGTCGGCTTGCCTGTAGTGCCGCTTGAGGCGTGCAGGCGCACCACCTCTTCCTGAGGCACGGCGAACATCCCGTAGGGGTAGTTGTCACGCAGGTCGTTCTTGCCGGTGAAGGGGAACTTCGCCAGGTCTTCAAGGCTTTTGAGGTCGTCGGGGTGGGCGCCGCACTGGGCAAAGCGCTTGCGGTACAACGGCACATTGTCGTAGGCGTGCTTCAGGCTCCAGCGCAGCCGCTCCAGCTGGTGCTGACGCAGGGCATCGACGCTGGCGGTTTCCATCGGGTCCAGCAGGGCACGATCGGCATCATGGTACATGTTCATGGCTTCACTCGAATTGTTCTTGTACGCCGCGCGGCACCGGTTGCAGGCCGCGCGGTGAGTGTCATGAGCGCAGCATATACGGCTGCGTTCGGTTGGGTAACAGGCAGATGGTCTGATCCGCTCAGAGGCGCTCGATGACCATCGCAATGCCCTGGCCAACGCCGATGCACATGGTGCACAGGGCGTAGCGGCCGGCGGTTTCTTCCAGCTCATGCAAGGCAGTGGTCACCAGGCGTGCACCGCTCATGCCCAGCGGGTGACCCAGGGCAATGGCACCGCCGTTGCGGTTCACCCTCGGGTCGTCATCGGCCAGGCCCAGTTCGCGCAACACCGCCAGGCCCTGGGCCGCAAAGGCCTCGTTAAGCTCGATGACGTCGAGGTCGGACAGCGACAAACCCGTCAATTCCAGCACCTTGCGGGTTGCCGGTACCGGACCGATGCCCATCAGCCGGGGCTCGACCCCGGCCACGGCCATGCCGACGATACGGCCGCGCGCCTTGAGGCCGTGTTGGCGGGCAGCCGCGCTACTGGCCAGCAGCAGGGCGCAGGCGCCGTCATTGACCCCGGAGGCGTTGCCCGCTGTTACGCTGCCGCCTTCACGGAAAGGCGTCCCGAGCCGGGCCAGTTGCTCGAGCGTGGTATCGCCACGAGGGTGCTCGTCGTGCTCGATCACTTTGGGCGGGCCTTTGCGCTGCGGGATTTCGACCGGCACGATTTCCCGGGCCAGGCGGCCGCGGGCCTGAGCCTGCGCTGCCTTGTGCTGGCTACGCAGGGCGAAAGCATCCTGGTCGGTGCGCGAAATACCGAACTGTTCCGCCACATTCTCGGCCGTTTCCGGCATCGAATCGGTACCGTAGGCAGCATTCATGAGCGGGTTGACGAAACGCCAGCCGATGGTGGTGTCGAACAGCTCGGCGGCACGACCGAATGCCTGCTCTGACTTGCCCATCACAAATGGCGCACGGGACATTGATTCCACGCCACCCGCCAGCATCAGCCCGGCTTCACCACAGCGCAGGGCGCGGGCTGCATTGCCGATGGCATCCAGGCCGGAACCGCACAGGCGGTTGATGGTGGTCCCAGGCACTTCAAGTGGCAGCCCGGCCAGCAGGCTGGCCATGTGCGCCACGTTGCGGTTGTCTTCACCGGCCTGGTTGGCGCACCCGAGCATGACGTCATCGACGGCTTTCCAGTCCAGTTCGGGGTGACGCTGGATCAACGCCTTGAGCGGGATTGCGGCGAGGTCATCGGCCCGCACGCCGCTCAAGGCGCCGGCGTAGCGGCCAATAGGGGTGCGCACGGCGTCGATGATCAAGGCATCGGGCAGACTGTGTTCATTCATCTTGCGTCTCCTGCGCGAGCACGGTGCCGCGCACTTTGTAGGATTTGCCATGGAACATCGCCACCAGCTCACCGCGCTGGTTATCGATGCGCACGTCGTACAGGCCAGTACGGCCCTTGCGGCTGACCTCGCTGGCGTTGGCGGTGAGCACGTCATCGCGCAGCGCCGGGGCCAGGTAGTCGATGCTGCAGCCCAGCGCCACGGTGGCCTCATCGTAGCTGTTACAGGCGAAGGCAAATGCCGAGTCGGCCAGCGCGAACAGGAAGCCGCCATGGCAGGTGCCATGACCCTGGATCATGTCGGCACGTACCGGCATGCGCAGGCTGGCGCTGCCTGGGCCGGCATCCAGCAGGGTGATGCCCAGGCTCTGGGTGGCTTGGTCGCGGGCGTACATGGCGTCGGCACAGGCGTGTGCCAGTTCCACTTCAGTCATGCAGGGTGCCTCCTTTGGCTTCGCAGCGGCGTAACAACAGGGAAGGGCGGTAACGGCTCTCGCCGTAGCTTCGCTGCAGGTTGTCGAGCACGCGCAGGGTGTGGGCAATACCTATATTCCCGGCCCAAGCCAGCGGGCCGCAGGGGTAATTGACGCCGGCGCGCATGGCGAGGTCGATGTCGGCGGCGCTGCCGACACCTTGCAGCACGACATCGGCGGCTTCGTTCGCAAGCATTGCCACGGTGCGCAGCACCACCAGGCCAGGCAGGTCGGCGACCGCCGTGACCTTGAGCCCGGCGCGCTGCAGCAGGGCCACGGCGTGGTCGCGTGCGCTTTCGGTGATGTCCGCCGACCAGCTGATGGCTATTCGCGTGGCAGTGCTGTAGTCCAGTGCGAGGTCGAGCAGCACCAGGTTGCGCAGGCCATCTTCACGGGCGCGCTGGCTGGCGAGCCGGCCATCGGACAGTGCCAGGGTGGCATCGCCGACCCGGATCACACCGCTACCTGCACGCCGGGTGACGGCGATGCCGTTGAGGCTCAGGCGCTCGACCAGTGGCTGCATGACACCCAAGTGTCCCTCGATGACGCAGGCTTCGGCGCTGGTGAGGCTGCACAGTTCAGCAGGTGCTGGCCGTTCGGCGCCTTCGACGTAGCTATAAAAGCCTTCGCCAGTCTTGCGGCCAAGGCGTCCGGCATCCACGAGCTCTTTTTGCACCAGCGAAGGCTGGAAGCGGAAATCTCCATAGAACGCATCGAACACCGAGCAGGTGACGGCGTAGTTGACGTCGTGCCCTATCAGGTCGGTGAGCTCGAACGCCCCCATGCGGAAACCACCCGCATCGCGCAACAGTGCATCGAGGCTGGCGCAGTCGGCTGCACCTTCCTGCAACAGGCGCAGGCTTTCGGCATAGAAAGGCCGCGCCACACGGTTGACGATAAAACCCGGTGTCGAGCGCGTGTGCACTGGCTGTTTACCCCAGGCCTGGGCGGTATCGTAGATGCAGGAGGCCACTGCCGGTTCGGTTGCCAGGCCCGACACCACTTCGACTAACGCCATCAGCGGCGCCGGATTGAAGAAATGCATGCCAACTACCTGTTGCGGGCGTGCAAGGCCGGCGGCCAGGCTGGTGATGGACAACGACGAGGTGTTGCTGGCGAGTATGCAATCGTCGGCGCACAGGGCTTCGAGCTGACGCAATAGCGTCTGCTTGACCTGCAGGTTCTCGACGATGGCTTCGATCACCAAGCCGGCATCAGCCAATGCTTCAAGGGTGTCGACCGGGCATAGCCGCAGGCGGATCATTTCGTGCTCGGCTGCCTGCAACTTGCCTTTTTCCACCAGCCGGGTGAGTTGCCGATCAATGCCGGCCACCGCCTGGGCAGCAGCGCCTGGGCGGTTATCGTACAGTTTCACCGGGTGACCGGCCTGGGCCGCGACCTGGGCGATGCCGGCCCCCATGGCACCCGCACCGATCACCGCCACCTGCACATCGCTTGCGAGTGCACTCATGTTCAGCACCCCTTGAAATCTGGCGTGCGCTTGTTCATGAAGGCGCTCACACCTTCGCGGTAGTCTTCGCTGCGCCCGGCCAGGCGCTGCAGATCGCGTTCCAGCTCCAGCTGTTCATCGAAGCCATTGTCGAAGCTGGCATTGAGGCCGCGCTTGATCAGGGCCAGACCGTAAGTGGGCTGGGTGGCAAGCTGGCGGGCGAGGGTGAGGGCCTCATCACGCAGTGCGGCATCGTCCACTACGCGATGGATCAGCCCCCACTGCAGGGCCTGCTCGGCGCCAAGGCGTTCGCCCAGCATGGCCAGGGCCTTGGCCCGTGCCATGCCGACCAGGCGCGGCAGCAGCCAGGTACCACCAGAGTCTGGCACCAGGCCGATCTTGCAGAACGCCTGAATGAAGCTTGCAGAGCGGGCAGCCAGTACCAGGTCGCAGGCCAGCGGTATGTTGGCACCGGCGCCAGCGGCCACGCCGTTGACCGCACAGATCACCGGCAGCGGCAGGTCGCGCAATGTGCGCACCAGCGGGTTGTAAAACTTGTCGATGGACTCGCCCAGGTCTGGCATTTCGGCACCTGGGGCAACGTTGCGGTCGGACAGGTCCTGGCCGGCGCAGAAGCCACGGCCTTCGCCTGTCAGCAGCAGTACTCGCGCATCACTGCTCTGGCGTACTTGCTTAAGTGCCTCGCGCACTTCCAGGTGCATGGCGGTGTTGAAGCTGTTCAGTTGCTCGGGGCGGTTAAGCGAGAGGAGGGCGACGCCGTCCTCGATGGAAAACAGGATGTGCTGGTAAGTCATGACAGACTCACTCCGTCAGTCGAGGGAAAAATGGTCAGCGGCCCTGGAAGCGGGCCTGGCGCTTTTCCTGGAATGCCCGGATGCCTTCATCGCGGTCGGCGGTACCGGCAAGCAGGGTGAACGCATGCCGTTCGAAACGCAGGCCGCTGGCCAGGTCGGTGTCGCCGGCTTTCAGTAACGCCTCCTTGCCCAGGCGCACAGCCAGGGGCGCCTTGGCGGCAATGCTGCGGGCAACCTGCAGGGCGCGCTCCACGGTGAATTCCGGTTGAGTGGTTTCGCTGACCAGGCCGGCCTGCTGGGCGTGGCGGGCGGTGATCGCTTCACCTGTCAACACCATCTGCATGGCCAACGGCTTGCCGACAGCGCGCAACAGCCGCTGAGTGCCGCCGGCGCCGGGGATGATGCCGAGGTTGATTTCCGGCTGACCGAAACGGGCGTCGGTACCGGCAATGACGATGTCGGCACACATCACCAGCTCGCAACCGCCACCCAGTGCATAGCCGTTCACGGCGGCAATCAGCGGCTTGGCGAATGCGGCGATCGTTTGCCAATGGGCTACACGAGGGTCGTTGAGAATGCCGACCAGATTGCGCTCGGCCATCTCACGGATGTCGGCCCCTGCGGCAAATGCCTTGGGGCTGCCGGTAATCACTACGGCGCGTATCTGCTCGTCGCCCTCGGCAAGCTGCAAGGCCGCAGCCAGCTCTGCCAGTAGCTCGGTGCACAGGGCATTCAGGGCCTCAGGCCGTTGCAAGGTGATGAGCTGAACGCCACGTTCGGGCGCCTGCACATCGAGATATCGCGGCATGTCGGGTTCCTCTGGCTACACGCACGGCACATCGTGGCGCCGGCATTTCTTGGAATTATTTTTTGCAAGGCGTGATGCTGGATCACGACCAGGTGCAGCCAGTATATGCATCATGCGATACCGATGTGCAACGGCAAAAATACTATTATGTATCTCTTTGCTCGTTTCTAAAGCTCAAAAACGGGCATCGATAACCTTCCGGTAAAACGTTTCATCTGACTATTGGTCATCGTTATCGCCTAGGTTACCCCCAATTTTCCACCCATCAGAGAACCGATACACGATTGACGACCAAGCTGCTTGTGATACAAGCTCTAACAGCATTTCAAATAATTTCAGGAGTTTTCCCATGCCTTGCTATCGACTGGACGGCCTGACGCCCGTGGTGCATCCATCAGCCTACGTACACCCCAGTGCAGTGCTGATCGGCGATGTCATCGTCGGCCCTGGTTGCTACATAGGCCCATTGGCATCGCTACGGGGTGATTTCGGCCGTATCGTGCTGGAGGAGGGTGCCAACCTGCAGGACACCTGCGTAATGCATGGCTTTCCGGGCGGCGATACCGTGGTAGAACGCAACGGGCATATCGGACATGGCGCCGTGTTGCACGGGTGCCGAGTGGGCCAGGACACCTTGATCGGGATGAATGCGGTGGTGATGGATGGTGCACATATCGCACCACGCTGCATCGTAGCGGCTACCAGCTTCGTCAAAGCCGGCTTCGAGTGCGAAGCTCAAAGCCTTGTAATGGGCTCGCCAGCCCAGATGAAACGGCGCCTGAGCGAGCAGGAGCTGGCCTGGAAGCAGCGCGGCACTGCGCAATACCAGCAACTGGCGCAGCGTTGCATGAACACCATGGTCGAATGCCCGCCACTGGCCGAGGTTGAAGCAGGGCGGCTGCGTATGGAAGACACAGGTATCAGGCCCAAAGGCCAGGCGACGGCATGAGCCTGGTTGCGTCACGCAATGGCCAGGCGGCCCGCCGCACAGGTATAGTCGGTGCTTTATCCGCGCACAGTTCGCCCATGAGCAATCTCGCCCCACTGAACAACTTGATCACTCGCTTCCAGGAGCAGACGCCGATCCGCGCCAGTTCCCTGATCATCACCTTGTATGGCGATGCCATCGAGCCCCACGGCGGTACCGTTTGGCTAGGTAGCCTGATCAACCTGCTGGAGCCAATCGGCATCAATGAACGGCTGATTCGCACATCGATCTTTCGCCTGACCAAAGAAGGCTGGCTCACGGCTGAAAAGGTTGGCCGGCGCAGCTACTACAGCCTGACGGGCACGGGTCGCAGGCGCTTCGAGAAAGCCTTCAAACGCGTCTACAGCCCAAGCCAACCCGCTTGGGACGGGGCGTGGACGCTGGTGCTGCTGTCGCAACTGGAGGCAGGTAAACGCAAGGCCTTGCGTGAAGAACTGGAGTGGCAGGGGTTTGGCGTAATGGCGCCGAACCTGTTGGGTTGCCCACGGGCAGACCGTGCCGACCTGGCTGCCACGTTGCGCGAACTCGAGGCCAGCGACGACAGCATCGTCTTTGAAACCCACACACAGGAAGTACTCGCGTCAAAAGCCATGCGCGCCCAGGTGCGGGAGAGCTGGCGTATCGAAGAGCTGGGGCAGCAGTACAGCGAATTCATCCAGCTGTTCAGGCCGCTGTGGCAGGGGTTGAAAGAGCAGACGGTGCTTGATGCGCAAGATTGCTTCCTGGCACGCACGCTGCTGATTCACGAGTACCGCCGGTTGCTGTTGCGCGACCCGCAACTGCCAGAGGAGTTACTGCCAGGGGACTGGGAGGGAAGGGCCGCACGACAGCTGTGCCGTAACCTCTACCGGTTGGTGTTTGCCAAAGCAGAGGAATGGCTGAATGCAGCGTTGGAGACGGCAGACGGACCATTGCCGGATGTTAACGAAAGCTTTTACAAGCGTTTTGGTGGATTGGCGTAAGGGCAAAGAGAGGGCAGTTATGCGCCCTTTTATATAACTACGCTAAATGACTATTTAGTGTAGTTAACGGTCATTACCAGCCAATTTCTACCTATGCATTAGAAGAAATCGCCGCCCAATCCAACTTTCTCGCAATGTTAAGCTTCCGCCGCTTGCTTGAATGGAGCAGGCGGCGGACGCTGGACACCCAACAACCAGTCGCAGTAGCGGGCCACGCCTTGCTGGACTGTCAACGTTTGTGCCTTGTACCCGGCAGCGCGCAAGCGCTCGAGGTCGGCACAGGTAAAACACTGGTATTTGCCACGCAAATGATCCGGAAACTCGCAGTACTCCAGTACACCTTCGAGCAAGGCCGTCTCAAGTGACAACGGGGGTTGGTCTTGTTGCTCACGCAGCCGATTGATTACAGCCAACGCAACGTCATTGAAAGGCTGGGCGCGACCGCTGCCGACATTGAAGATGCCGCTTGATTGCGGGTGATCAAGGAAGAACATGTTGACCTTGACCACATCATCCACCGAGACGAAATCACGCAGGTGGCCACCGCTGGGATAATCACCATAACGGCCAAACAGCGTCACTTTTCCTTGGGCCTGGTACTGGTTGAAGCAGTGCAGGGCCACTGACGCCATGGCGCCTTTATGCTGTTCCTGGGGGCCGTACACGTTGAAATAACGCAAACCGACGATCTGGCTGCGTGCTGTAGTCAATTGACGGCGTACCTGTTGATCGAACAGGAATTTGGAATAGCCATAAACGTTCAGCGGTCGCTCGCATTCGCGCTGTTCGCGAAAATCTCGTCCTGCACCGTACACAGCTGCCGACGACGCATATAAGAACGGCGTTTGCTGGTGCTGCGCAGATACAAGCAATTCGTGGCTGTACCGGTAGTTGTTGTCCATCATGAAACGACCATCAGCCTCGACGGTGCTCGAACATGCGCCTTGGTGCAGCACCGCGCGAACCTTGCCAAACTGACCACGGGCAAAACGATCGAGAAAATCGTCCTTGTCCAGGTAATCAGCGATTTCACTGTCGGCCAGGTTACGGAATTTGTCGCCATCGGTCAGGTCGTCGACGGCGATGATCTCCGTTTCGTTACGCCGGTTAAGTGCCTGGACGAGATTGCTGCCGATGAAGCCTGCAGCGCCGGTTACGATAATCGTCATGCCAGATTCCCCGTAAGGGTGCGTAGCCCGTGTGACGCTCAAGAGAAAATGACCGTACCCTCAACCCCGTCTAGTTCAAGGTTTTCAGCGTTCTCATCATCTGAAGGTGATCATTAACAGGGCTTCTATAGAGCATATGATCATCTTCAGGCGTGACATTGCTTGAGGCCAAGAAAAATAACACTTGCAGCGATATTGCGCGTGCGCTCAAAGATGATCATTTCGTAACCCCATGAAAATACTGAATGGTTTTCCGCGCTAACGAGGGTTTGCCGGTAGCAAACAATCACTTTCACTTGAGCTTAAATCAGTCTTTTTTAACCCTCATCAATATTCAAGGAGCTCCTCGGGCGTTGCGTGCGACCTAAAACTTCGGCTGGATTACTTGATTTTTTTTCATGCAATATCACCTGCGCATTAGTCGTGCTCGTGTTTATAGGTAATATAGTAAAAATTGTTTTATTTTGCATATATTGACAGATTGATTTTTTTTGTTATGAAAGAGCCACTTAGATAGTGGCCTGAAATTTGCTTGGCTTTTAATGGGGTGATTCGCTGTCAATATTCAATAATTATTTTAAGAAGAGTCGCTTTCCGTCGAGCTTTGACGTTGTTGATTCGGTGGTTTAACTTCAGCGTGCATTGAATTGCTGGAGTTGAAAATGAAAAGACCGGTAAGAGAAGGTTGCCTGGTAACACATGACGAGAAAACTTTCCGAGTGGTAGGGATCTCTCCAGACGGTTCTGTCGCACTTCAAAATCTGGAGCTGAACAATTCTTTTAGTGTTCCTTTCACTGAGGTCGCGTTGTTAGAGGTCGATAACGAACGCAAGAACTACATTGACGAGCGTCGACTGGCTTGGCTTGAGCAATCAAAAAGCAACCCTAAAGAGATGCAAGTTGCAATGAGGCGCGCAGAGGGCATTGAGAGATATCGCTCAGGCAAACTCGCGCGCGCTGCATTGCTGCTTGAAATCGAGGTTTCCGAAGCAACACTAACACGTCTGCTCAGAAGGTATGACCCAGAGTTGGGTGCGGTCTCGCTGATGAGAAATGTGCGAGGTAGGAAAGCGGCTACTCGGATGTTGAGCGATCTTCATGAACAGATCATCGACGACGGGATCGCGCGGTATCTCAAGCAAACAAAAAAACTCAGCACTTTTTCAGAGCTGTATGAGTATATTGAGTCGAAATGTGAGGTGTCCGGGCTTAAACCACCGAGCGCCAATACGCTCAAGAAGAGACTTGATGCATTTGGTGAACGCGCTGCCTACTCGTTGCGTCATGGTCGAGAGCAGATGCTGCAGAAGTTTGTCATGAAGCCAGGCTCTGTTGATGTCGAAACCATTTTGTCGATGGTACAAATTGATCATACAAGAGTGGACGTAATAATTACAGATGCCAAGGGCCTTCCCCTAATGCGACCTTGGTTGACTGTGGTTATTGACCTTAAAAGCCGCATAGTTCTAGGGTATTACTTGGCGCTGCATGCGCCGAGCGCAGTGAGTGTTGCGATGGCACTGCTTTCTGCTTGTTATCCAAAGACAGAGCAACCATTAATGATGGGTGGTGGGCAAGGCACCATGCATCGCTATTGGGGCACGCCAGCAGCAGTAGGTGCTGATAACGCTGCAGAGTTTACTTCAGACGCTTTCGAAGCAACTTTGAATTACTACAGAATCGATTTGCTTCTTAGACCTATTGGCAAAAAGCATTACGGTGGGCATGTCGAGAGGTTAATCGGTACCTTGATGGGCAAAGCACACATGCTGCCGGGAACGACGTATTCAAATGTGCTGACTAAGGCGGAATATGACTCTGCCAAAGAGTCGGCTCTAACCTACAAGCAGCTATGTAGATGGTTTGCTGATCAAGTGGCTATCTATCATGGTCGAGCTCACGAGGGGCTGCGACGCAAGACTCCATCCGAGGTGTGGGATGAGGAGATGGCCAAGCTTGGCCAAAATTATGTACCTCCGGTGCCGGGTGATTTTCGAACTTTTTTGCTGGATTTTTTCCCGTCTATCTCAAGAACCGTCCAGACCAAGGGCGTAGAATTCAATGGCGAGTTCTATGTTTCATTAGTGGTTCGCAAACTGGTCGGACAGAGACTCGTTTTTAAGTATAACCCGCTTAATCTCGGCAAAATCTGGCTGCGATTGGATGGGAAATACTATGATATCCCATACGCCGATGTAACCAAAGAGCCTATCTCAATGAGCGAGTACGTGGCTCGCACTAAGTCTGGTAGGCGTCGGCGCGGTGAGCTTGCATCTCCTGACCTCCATAAGCTAAGGCTTCAGTCTCTTGACGATGTTGATAACGCCGTCAAGGAAACCAAAAGAATCCGGCAGAGTAATGCGAAGAAATCCCAGATTTCTCAATCAATGCAGTCGATTGAGAAAGATTTGCCCGCTGACACTGATTTGAAGCCGCTTGCCTCTGATCAAACTCGCAAAAAGCTCGACTGGAAAGGGTGATGTATCACCCCTGCCGTTGACTTGATTAACCACTAGGCGACGCCTTCCATGATGATGAATGGAGTCGCCTTGTTTTGTAATAATAAAAACGATTGAAAGGGGTGAGTAATGCCGTACGAGCACTTGGAGGAAAGTCGACGCTTTGCAATGGATCTATCTGACCGAGACCGCATGGACTTCATGCGAAAGGATGTTGTTATTTCTACTGAGCACCTGAGAAATGTTCAGACGATAGCTTATAACATGATTCACATCCCAAGGGGATGCATGGAAGCACCTTGTCTTATAGTGACTGCGAGCAGCAACTATGGAAAGTCCACGATCTGCAATGCAGTGAGAGGGTTGGATCAGGAATGGTGCCGTAAAATCCGCTATGTAAATTTTGTGCGCGACACAAAAAATACAAGGGTACGCCCCCGTCCCGGCGAGAAATTGATGGGCGCATTGGGCCTTGATCCTGGTAAAGCTGGCGTTGACATCAAAATCATCACGGATTATTGCTTGGCAAATGATGTCAGAGCTATTTTTATGGATGAGTTTCAGGATTCCGTACTGCAATTGTCCAACCAAGAACAATTGGCATTTTTGTCAATGCTTCGAGGCATGTGTGGCCCTCCGCTTTACATGAGCTTTTTTGTTTTTGGCGTGTCCGAGGCACTTAATGCTCTCAGCTTTGACCCTCAGTACGAACGGCGCTTTGAAAAGTACGAGGTGACCAGATGGCAGCAGAGCGACTCGGAATATCTGAATTTTCTCGATACTTGGGAAAGCATCATGCCGTTGGCGTTTCCGTCGCGCTTATCTTCTGCTGAGCTGAGTACCGAGATTTATTTGAAAACGGAAGGTGTTATCGGTCGAATATGCGACCTACTGAAGGCTGCTGGAGCTTATGCTATCTCGTCCGGCACAGAGAAGATCACAATAGAAATTCTCCAGCAGGCGGGAAAATCGAAGTGGCTTCAAGAGCTGCCGGCTGAATGAGTTGAGATGAAAATCCTTCACTGTCAACTTCAGATGCAAGCGAAGAAACAGGTTTTCAGCGCTCTCCACCTGAATGATCTGGTTTTTTTGCAAGGTAAACCACTTTCCGGGAAAAGCACAGTGCTATCGTTCCTATTCTCGCGGATTGATAGCGCTCGAAAAATATGGCCGATAGTCATTCGCTCTTCCCACACGCATCTATGTGGCTCACTGCGGCAATCACTCGTTAGCGCGCTAGGACTACCAGATTGGATTGTCAAAGATTCACCTAGAACACTACTAAGCCTCCTGCGTGAAATTAACAGCAGTGGGATATCTGTGGTTTTAGTGATTGACGATGCTGATGCTTTTGTGAGCGGGCCGAGATCAAAGTATCCAGAACTTTGTGAATTTATTCTGTTTTTAAGGCGTGAAATCAACTATCTTAAATTTGTAGTGACTGTAACAAATTTTAACAGTGTAGGGGCAATGGCTAGGGACTTCCAATTCAGTCGGCATTGCGTTTTAGAGTTACAGTGCTGGCCAATCGGAAGTGAATTTCGACAATTTGTGGTCTATGTGGCAAGAGCTTATAACATTGAGAGGCAGCAAGTGATCGAGGAAGATTTCTTGGCGTCTCTCCATTACTCCGCATGCGGCGCTACCGGGTCTGTAATACAGACAATAAAAGTTCTGGCAATGAGTGGCGTCTTGGCCAAAGGTCAAGTTGCTACTCCCAGGCATATTTCACACCTTTGGAGATTTTAAATGTTGAATATTCATAGCAACATTGAACACCCTAAAATTGTTACAGGTGAAACCATTCTATCATGGGTATGCCGGGGGCTTTCTTTAGATCAACTAAAAAATCCGCACCTATTTCGCATGGTCATTCAGAGGTGCTCTGCCCCAGATCCACTTGAAGTTGGTGTGATTTCTGAATGGCAGCAAACCTTTGGCTCTGACGTGGAGTTTGATGAGTCCAGTGAACTGATCTCTGTGTTTCATGATACCTACTATGAGTGCACTACCTTTATTGATAGCTACTTTCGAAGTAGTGGGTTGCCATTAACAAAGTTGCGCTACAGGAACCTATCCTGCGAGGACTGCCTTGCTCACAGCTTTTTCTCGTTTCGTTTTCCTGTTTGGAAAAAAGACTGGTGTAATCTCACATCTGCATATTGCCCTGAACACCAGAGGTTACTTACATGTCCACCGACGCTCCCGCCAATCGAAAGCCGTATGTGGGATTGCTATCTGCACAATTTGTGGCGAGGGCGTAGTCCGGCGAAGCCTGAGGAAAGACGATTGGCGTTGTTGGCTGGAAAGGTTCAAGCTTGGATACAAAAACGTGTCGCAACTCATCCGTTGGAGTCTGATGTAATCCATAGTCTATATGGACTTCTACTAAGTAGGCGTACGCTCCATGCAGCAGAAGGAGTAGCAGCATCTGGATTTGGTCATCCACCAAGATCTCCATATCGCTGGCATCTGGATGTGCAAGAGCGACTGGATTTTGGAATGCACTCTGCCAACGGGGTTCAACGAGGAGGTGCAATGTTGTTGATGGGTTGGCTCTTAGGCCTCTATCCAGCCAAGGATATAAATAATGCCATTCGTGGGAATCGTATGGTGCGGCGTTCATTGCCCAAAAGCCCACGCATGCTAGGTTCTTTAGCTGCACGAGTCTGTACAAGTAGGGAAGAGGGTGAGGTGATATCCCACAAGCTGCAAGCCCTCAGGAAGTATGAGACCGAGAACATCGCCGACTTTATGGGTGGGCTCAATGCTGTGTTGTTGTCCTTAAGGTGAGCGCTTGGCGAGCATGAGGCTTTTCCGCCGACATCTGAACCACACCACTTACGTATGCTCAGATCGTGAACGCTATAAAGGTTGTACGCTTTTCCAGATCCTACCGACAGTAGACCGATGCACTCCCACTTCATCTGCAGTCTCTTTTTGGCTCAACCCTCGGTCGCGGCAATCCAGAATAGCCTCTACTGTGTCCGGGGGCGTCCTCCGACCGGGCTTGGTCTTTACAAGTGATCCATCCTGAAATTCTCCAGGCCATCTTGCTATCACACCTAATTCCCCCAGTCGCTGAGCGTCCAGTTGGAGGTGCATGAGCAACTCACTGTGAGATTGGTTTCGCTCAAGGCTCGCAGCGACAGTGAGGAGGGTGAGGGCATCAACCTGGAGTACCGAGGCCACTGTTTCGAGCGTGTCGAGGGTCACCCCGCTTCTGGCGGTTTCGAGGTTGTACACATGCTTGGGATCGACCAGCCCTTGGAAATCGTCCTTGCTGAGGCCGCGGGAAATCCTCACGAGCCGGAGGACTGCGGCTAATGACTCTCTCAGTGGCATGGTGGCTCCCAAAGCTGAGGATAGAGCCACATTGATTAAATTCAATCCATGGAATATATTCCCTATTCTGCACGGATCGCCTTGTTGACCAAGCGCGACGGGGTCGGACGACTGATCCCCAGCTCAGCGCTCAGCCGCCAATTTATGGAAAATCTTTTGACAGGCGTACGGTCATGCATGTGCTGCAGCGCCTTGGGCTATGACCCACAAAGGCCATGTGACCACACCGTCTCTCCTCGTGCCCGCGAGCGTTCAGTGTGATAAGGGCTCGTCGGAGCCACCACGCATTCCCGCAGTAAGGCATTAACCCAAAATTTTCATTGCATCGCCTTGGCGATGGCTTCACCGAGGCGATTGATGTTCAGAACAGACGACAATGATTTGGCAGGCCTACCAGGTATGTTTGGCCATGGCCTCGCTCACTGGCATGCCGTTACCCGGATTCTCAGGAAGCACTGGTTCCACCTCTCGGTGGTGATGGTCGGCGAGGGCAAGGGCCATGAGTTTGAGCTCATGGTTAATGACGAGCTGAAATTGCAGCAAGTCCTCCAAGCTCAGGGCGATGAGGTCTACGTCAAGGACATTCAGGTCGTTACCCCCGCCAACATGAACGGTACTGGGGCATGGCAGATGGAGAAGGTTTCCAAACTGGCGATCGGCGATGACCAAGATCGTGATGCCGTGTGTGTAGTCACGGTCAACGGTGGAGCTGTCTATCACGACTCGTACCGTTCGAATCTAGATGTGGCGTCGCTCACCAACATGCGGGTTCTGTACGACGCTCTCAGTGCTAAGAGGAGCTTGCAATGAATGACGGTAAGCTGGGCAGCTCCTGGTTCCACCTCTCGGTGGTGATGGTTGGGGAGGGGAATGGCCATGAGTTTAAGCTCATGATCAATGACGAGCTGAACCTGCTGCAAGTCCTCCAAGCTCAGGACAATGAAGTCTACGTCAGGGGCATCCAGGTCGTTACCCCTGCGAACATGAACGGTAGCGGGACATGGCAGATGGAGAAGGTTGCCAAATTGGCGATCGGCGATGACCAGGATCGTGATGCCGTGTGTGTTATTTCGGTTGAAGATGGGGCGGTCTACCACGACTCCTACCGTTCGAATCTAGATGTGGCCTCGCTCACCAACATGCGGGTTTTGTACGACGCTCTCAGCGCTGAGAGGAGCTTGCAATGAGTGATGCCAAGGCGGGCAGCTCTGCCGAGAGTGATCTGCTCACAGAGGATCATGTACCAGCCGCGGGCCTAGAGATTTCTGCTGAAGCTGCTCGCGCCTTGGTTGCTGAGCGTTTCCCACGCAGGTCGTACTGTATCGTCGAAGGCTGGACGCTTTTTGAACCTGACTTAACCCAGGATGAGCAGGCCAGGGTGAAAGCCGCGGGCTTGGTGCCGCTGATTGTGTTTGCCCACTGTGTTGTTGATGACAGTGAGGGGCGCTTCCCACAAGGTGGTTGGGTGCGGTCGACGATGTGTACCTCTTTAGTGGATGATGTCTTCGCTTCCACTAGGAATACTGTCTACGTTTTGTTGGGGCCTGGCCGTCGTCAGAAAGCCAGTCTCAGCACCATCTTCTCTTTCTTTTAAGATCCGCGTCGCCGGCTTTCGAAGCTGATGCTCTCAGCGATCACTCTGCCGGCGCTTCATGTTGTAAGGACACTCAATGACCACCTCCATCAATCTCGACTTTCACAGCAAGCGTCATTCTGACTTCGACCTGCGGCGTATCGCCCGGGCGATGGAGCAGGGGTTCGCTGAACCTGTCACTGCCTACCTAACAGATGCCTTCATCATGTCTCGCGTCGGAGGAGGTGTGGTGTTTGGGTTTGAAGGTGACGATCCTGCAGGTCGTAATGCTGATGGTCGTGTCGTCCAGACTGCGAAGGTCGAACGAGTGGAGAAGGAGGGGCGGTTTTGGGTGCTGACCACGGTAGAGCGTAGTCGCTATGTGATGGCTACGTTTCGGCGAGAGGGTGGTAGGAATTCCCTCCGGGATCACCTGCAGCTGACTGAAGCTCAAGGCGTTTTAGTTTGATTGTTCACGCTGATACCAGTCCATGTTGTTACGTCCTGCAACGACATGACGTGCGAGTTGTAGCAAGGCTTGCTCATCATTTGTGGGCGTGCCGCATTCGCGGCCGGCTGTCGTGAACCGAGCCACGTTGTGTCTCGGCCCTGCGGGCTTCCATCCTCACGCTCGTCGGCCGTGCCGGCCTGCGCGCCCCGCTTGCATGGAGCCTTGCTACTCAGTGAATGCTTAGCGAAGGCCCAGGGTTTCTCTTCTGAACGCTCCCAAACTCGCCACCCAGTTGCGTGAGATCGTGTGAAGGCTATTAGCAAGGTCACGGCAACATTCTGGCGTAAAGAAAGTGCCCAAATCATCCTCGGTTCTCACATACTGAAGGATGTTGCCGTGGCAGAGAGTATGTCTGACCTTTACGATCTCAACATGGATTGATCGAGTAGGGAGATTGACTTCAAAATTTTGCTCTCCTGGGAATGCTAAGTCATCGATCACCATGCCACTGGCCCTCGCTTGACGCAGGAGAGAGTTACTAAGCGTCGAGATATCGTCGACATTTTCGACTGGAGCAGGGTTCTGAACCTGGGCCATTGTGTTACGAAGCGACGCCTCGATCCCGGTCAGAAAACCGGTACATGCTGGCAGATAAAGCTCCAGCTTCCAGGCGTCATAAGCTTGTACGAAAAGCCAATGATTTTCTGCACCTAAAGCATGCTGCAGCCAGTAGTTTCGTTCCTCAAAGGCCTCGCGCTCTTGGCGCAGGAATTCCCTCATCTCATCATGAGCAGGTTCATGCTGGGCGTCCATGTAGTAATCTCTTTAACAGTCTTGAGAAAGCGGGGCACAACACCCCGCGGCGGAATCCGGCTTCTGATTTA